>NZ_JBSQAZ010000023.1:0-508 GCF_053851615.1 Mycoplasma sp. 1890 | reverse complement strand
TGATATGTACCCAGAATCCTGGACACATATTTATTAACTAGGCAACACAAATGGATGTTTTCCTGTATTTTACAGGTGGCATCCATTTTGTTTTTGCCTGAATTCTTTTATTGTTATAATAATCCATATATTCATCTACAGCTTTTGAAAAAGATTGGAAAGATTCAAAGTCTTTTTCAAAACCATAATACATCTCATTTTTCATTCTGCCAAAGAAAGTCTCCATAATACAATTGTCATAACAGTTTCCCTTTCTAGACATTGATTGAATAATCCCCTTTTCTTTTAATCTGTTTCTATAATAAGCATGTTGATACTGTCACCCTTGATCAGAGTGAAATATTAAGCCTTCTACATTTGAGAACTTATCAAATGCATTGTCCAACATTCTCTTCACCTGTTCTAAGTTTGGATGTAATGCTAAGTTATATGACACAACTTCATTTGTATGCATATCTAATATAGGGGACAAGTAACATTTACCCCATGAGAAGTTAAATTGTGATAC
>NZ_JBSQAZ010000022.1:0-821 GCF_053851615.1 Mycoplasma sp. 1890 | reverse complement strand
TGATATGTACCCTCTTTACTGGACAAATAAAAACCAGTAAGGAGGGTTATTTTTATGCGCTATGATTATGAATTTAAAAGAAAGTGTGTTGAAATGTATCGACAAGGTATATCGCCAGACACGCCTGATGGTGTTTCAAAAAAATTATTTAGAGACACAGTTCGAAAATGGGTCAGAATCGAAGATGCACGTGGACCTGAAGCATTAAAGCACAAATTACAAAATAAGGCTTGGTCTTCAGAAGAAAAGCATGAGTTAATATCTCGAGCGCTTGCAGGAAATTCGATTAGTTCTGTTGCGATTAATGCAGGAATAAGTGAAGGAATTCTATATCAATGGGTTCGCAAATATGAAATTTATGGATATAATGGTCTTATCGATAAAAAGAAAGGGCATAAATCAAGGAATCCAGATATGAAAAAGATTAATTATAACAATCGCATAAAACTTGAAGAATCCGAATACGAAGAATTAATTCGTTTAAGAGCAGAAAATGAATATATCAAGGCAGAAAACGAAGTAATAAAAAAAGAGATCGCCTTGAGAGAAGAAATGAAAGCTGCACTACTCAAGGCGAAAAAGCAGCACTCATCAAAGAACTCCGTGAAAAAGGATATCAATTAAAACATCTTCTTAAAGCTATGCAAATGGCAAAATCAACTTATTACTTTGAGATAAATAAGGTAGATGTTGTAGAATTAAGAAACGAAGAATTATTAAATGAAATCAAAGATATCTTTAATGAACATAAAGGAAGATATGGGGTAAGGCGTATTCACCAGGAACTTTTAAAAAGAGGTTATCAGGTTAATCATAAAAGA
>NZ_JBSQAZ010000021.1:0-863 GCF_053851615.1 Mycoplasma sp. 1890 | reverse complement strand
AAATTGATTTTAGTGACCCAACTAATGAAGAAATTAAGAATGTAATTGATAATTTTTATTACAAAAATTTATATAAAGAATACGACAGAACTAAGGATGATGGCAATCATGGATTTGATTTTCTTGATGATGGTTATACAGATTTAGGTGTTATTTCAATGCAAAATAATGAACCAGACTATAATGAACCTTGAGATGAGGATGATGAACCAGGTGAATTAAGTTTTACAAATGCTGAAAATATGAAGATTAAAACAGAAAGCGAAAAAAGTTTTGATAAAAAAACTTATGACCCTAAAAAAGATGATGGAAAGAATCAAAATTTTGACTTTTCTATTGATGATAATAATAAGGATTTAATTGTTTCCAAATCAGAAGGGAGACCATGACAAGAATTGCCTGATCATAATGAACCTTGGATTTCTGATGATGAGGAAGGCAAAGATAATTCTAAACAAGATTCAAAATCACAAATGAAGTCGCCAGAGTTAAAGGAAACAGAAGCCAAAAAACAACCTATGGTTTTTACAGATTTTGCAGAGCTTGCCGATTTATTCTTAAAAGGAATAGAAGGTAAGGGTCCAAACTTTATATTTGAACCAAGATCGATAAAAAACTAAAATAAAATATTGAAATTTATAATCAATCTAATAAAGCACGAGGAGTTATTTTAGGTTTAACTTCTTGTGCTTTTGTGATATTTAGGATGATTTGCTAACCTATTTTTTGCCTTATTAGACACAAATTTTGCCAAAACAAAAAAAAAAAAAAATACTATAAAATATGCTTTATAAACTCGATTAAACATTAAGGAGAAAAATGAAAAAAAGCAAATTACTTTTTCTAGGATTTTTACCTGTTTT
>NZ_JBSQAZ010000020.1:0-1429 GCF_053851615.1 Mycoplasma sp. 1890 | reverse complement strand
TGCTTTTGATTTTCCACTAGAAGATGACTATATCGAAAATGAGTTAGATATATTCCCATCAAATGAACCTGAATCAAGTGAACCATGGGAAACTCATGAACCAAATCATAATAGTCCTTGAGAGTGAGATGAAGGCGCTGATGAAGTCTCTCCAAACGAACCAGACCATAATCAACCATGAGATGAAGATGATGAACCAGATAAGCCAAAAGTTTTACAAACAACACAAGATGCAAGTAAATTGGCCGATTTTTTTGCAAATCTACTTAGCGGTAGTTTAGGAAGCTATGGTATCCAAAGTGATAAAGATGGCCTTACATTTCAAATAAATTAAATTTTATAATAATTAATTTTTTATTCTAAACCAGATATAAGTCTGGTTTTTTATTATCAATAGGGTTAAAAATTAATATTAAAATGCGAATAAAACTTATTAAGCATGGCTAAAAAATGCCGTTTTTAAGCCAAAATACCTTGTTGAAGTTAAGAACAAAAAATGCGATGCATATTCAAAAGCCTAGATATTTTGTGAATAAAAATTGAAAATTATATACAAAAAGCCCCATTGTTCAAATAGAACAAGAGGAGAATAATAAAAAAAGAAAATTACTTTTCAGAACTTTAGCCAACATTAATAGTAGTAATTTGCAGCCCTTACTTATAAAACAAACCAAACCACTAAAAATCTAACATCTATAAATTCTAAAACTAGTGAACAAAAATGATTTACAATCAGTTTATGAAACTATTAAAAGTATTCTGCCAAAGGATACTCTAAATGATATTAGACATAAAAATAAACATATTAAAAATTGATTGGTTGGAAATTCATTACCAAAAAATATAATCTTAGATACTCCACAAAAAAGGTGTCGGATGAGAAAATGAACTAGATAATTTTATTTTTTAGTAAGTAAGGATACTTTGCAAGGAAAAACTATAAAAAATGCTTATAAACTGAATAAATTATGATTAAAAAATTCAGTAAGCGTTGAAAAAAGTAAATTTATATAAAAATTTGTGTCTAAATATAGGATACAATTTTTAGTTTCTTATTTATAAAGAATGTTAGAACTGTTTTCAAATATATGATAAGCAGCTTATTATAATTGTGAGCTCGTTCCAGTTTAGTATGATCAAAAAAAATTAAGGAATTTACTGATAGAATAGCAATGGAATGTAGTATTAACTTATTGAATAACTATGAGGCGTTGCCTTCCTCAAATAGCCAAATTAATTTTCCTTGATTGGCAAATAATATTAATCCAAACATTATTCAAGAAAGCATTAATGCCGCAAATGAATTTATTAACTTCTTACTTGAATCAGAAAGAAAACGGCTAGTTTCTGAAGCAAAAACCGCAGAAGAAATGATTGAAATTCTTAATAATCAAAAGAATGAAGTTTTGCGCGAATTTAAACTAAAATT
>NZ_JBSQAZ010000019.1:0-3780 GCF_053851615.1 Mycoplasma sp. 1890 | reverse complement strand
ACCTATAACATTTTACTATATATGTTAGGTGGCTCATTTTTGTTGCAATTTAACGGAAATAACTTATTTTTTTATACACGAAAGGACATTATTAATTTTGAATAGGAGTAAAAAATAATTTTCGAATTTGGTTATATAAATGTGGATAATCCACATTATTATTTTAAGCAATTTTTTTATTATTATAATAAAAAAATCAAAAAAGCAAAAAAGGCATTTAATTTTCATTAAATTTTTAAACACACATTTAAAAAAGTGCTATAATATATTACAGAACAAGGAAGCGAAGACCCTTGTAATAAATAATAAAAAGTTGTTTTTATTTATTACTTTCGGCTGGCTTTCTTATGAAAGTCAGCTTTTCTTGTTCTAAAAATAAAAATTTAAATTTAAGGAGAACAAAATGAATTTTAAAATTAACTGAAAACAAGCTTTTAAACAAGATTTATACGATCAAATTACAAGAGAATTGCCAAATATGAACGGTGAAGCTGAATGAGATTTATATATTAATAATGAAGAATACTTCAAAAAAGAATATGATGAAAATATGGAAATGGAAATGTTTTATTTAAAAGATATAAACGATTACAAAACTGACGAATTAATCTTTATTGGTAAAGAAATATTAGAAAGAAACGGCGAACCATATTCAATCATTAAATGACATAAAGGTGAATTAATTTTTGAAGGCTATGAAAACCAAAGACATGGCGATTATTTAAGAAGAAAAAGAGAATTAAACATATAAAAAACAGGAGTAAAAAAATGAATGACTACATTAAAAAATTATTGGCAAAGGCGCGGGTCGCCTTTGACCCTGAACAAGCAAAAAATGAAGTTTTAAATCATGAAGAAATTAAAAAAGTTATTAATGATTTAAAATTAAATGATCATCAAATTAATGTTGGAATGAATTATTTGCAAAAATATTATGATTACATAAAAATTCATAATTCTCTGCCCGACTGAAATTTATTTGTAAATTATGCTGGGCTTTTGGAAATAGATTGGACAAACGACTTATATTTATCAAAGATTAGAAAATTAAGTAATTACTGATTAACTCAAATAACTGAGTTAGACGTAGATATAAATAAATATTTAAATTGTTTGGACAAAAATAAGCCCAAAAATGTAATCGAGAAATTTAAAAAAGGATTAGAAAAGTTTGATAAAAATTTAAAAAATAAAATTCTCGGTATTTTAGACGATCAAAATATAGGGTTATTTTTAGAGGATGAGAATATTTTAAACGCAAGAGCAATTTTTACGTATTTATCTTTTGTTTTTGGAGTTCAAAAAAACAAAAGCGTTATTTATGTAGATACTTCAAACTTATTTAGATTTTTAAATACTAATATAAAAAACTTACAAGTTTTAGCAGAAATTAAAAGCGAATTAGTTGAAGCACACTTTTTAGCTTTTGATAATTTTGGAAGTCAGCAATTGCCTCACTGATTTGGCGCATATTTGAATGAAGTTTTTTTTAGAAAGGGAACGTAAAAATTTGTCTGTGTTTATTTCTAGCCCTTTCGACTTCTTAAGCAGCGAGAGCTCGCTAATTATTACCTACGGGAAAGAGAATGAAGGTGCTAAACAATTAAATAAATTATTAAAAAATATTATTAATAGAATGTGCTTAAAATTTAAAGCACAAAATTAAAAAAAAATAAGCCATAAGGCTTAGTTAAAAAATATACAATTGCGAAGACATATATTTTTAACAACTTTATTATAAACTTTATTTTTTAAATTTTTAATAAATAGTTAAAAAAGTGGTGATTTTCGCAAGAAAACGCCTTTTTATTTATTCAAAAAGGCAAAAATGGAGGTTTATATGTTAAATAACGATGCGATTTTAATAAATTGCGAAAACAAAAATAACAAAATTAAAGCATTTTTTAATGTGCTAGATCCTTATGAAATTTTTGAATTTTTAAATTTAAGACAAGATATTAAATCACTAAAAAACTATTTTTATAATAACGGCTTTTATAATTTGTATAAATTTGATTGCTGTTTTTTAGATGATTGATTCGTGCAAATTGATAAAAAAGTTAAACCGGAAAAGCTAGAAAAATTTAAAAAAGAACTGTTTAAATTTTTGTGTTTTTGAGATAAAAAAGCGCTTTTAGTTTTAAATGAAGGGGTTAAAAATGAAAAATAAAAAATATAATCCTACTGATTCACAAAAAGATGAATTTATAAATCTTTATTTATCGTATTTAGATAAAAAAAACGCTTCAAAATATACAAAAAAATCATATAAATCGTATTTTAAGGTATTAAAAACATTAGACTGATCTAACCCAGAATTTATAACCGATTTTTTAAACGAAAGATATGATAATAAACGAACATTTAACACTGCTATAGCCATTTTTAAAGCTTTTTTTAACTTTTTAAATAAGAAAAATATCTTTTTTTTAGACACAACTGAGTTATTACTGGTTAGTGCTGGCTTAGAATTAAAACCAGCTTACAGTAAATCGCAATTTATAAAATTAGAGAAATATTTACAAGAATTTAATAATAAGAAATTTAGCTTTGTTTTTTACTTTTTAAAAAGTAATTGAACGAGAGTGGGGGAATTTGAAAATATAAATTGGGATTTTTTTAAAAGAGATATAAATGCCGTTTTAATTATTCAAGCCAAAAAAAATAATAATGAAAGAATTGTAAAAATATCAAAAGAAGCTCAAGAATATTGAGCCGATTGATCAAAAAAACCATTAAGTCCTGTAAGAATAATGCACCTTTTTAGTGAATTTAAAAAATTTGTTTACGAAAGAGATGAAGAATTCAAAAGCAAAAATATACAAATAAGTGCACACTGTTTGCGAACTTCTGGCATAACAAAAGCAGCGACAGCAGGCTTATCAGCAGTTGAAATTAGTGCGATAACTGGGCATAAAACCACAGTTGCAATAGATAAGAATTATATAGTTAGAAATATCGAAAAAACTTCGAGCGATATGGATTATGTAAATAACAGTGATCTAATAAATCAATTGGATAATAAAGTTTTAAGGGCTGAAAATTTTGATTATTCGCATATAAAAAGGAAACACAAAAATCTTTTTTAATTACTTATTTATACAAATAAGTCAATTAAACAAAAGCATTTTCGCGTGCCTAATTTTAAAAGCTCATAATCAAACTTAACAAACTAGCACACATATCTTTGCGAAATTATAAAATGACATTATAATTAATATTATATATCTTTTTTATACATATATTAAAAATTTTTAGCGAATTGTTTTTTTAATTTATGAGAATTTTTTATATTTTTTGTTTCATTTAAAATATTATTATTTTATGGATAACTATATATTAGAAATGCTAAAAGAAAAAATAGAAAAAGAAGACGAAGCGTTTAGAAATTCTGATGACCGTAAGCAAAAAGGGCTATTAATACATTCATATATAACTAGAAAAATTAAACTAGAATTCGGGATTTTATGCATAAAAATTACCAAATATAAATACTATGATGATAATAAAGTTTTACATACTTATATATTTAATAAGAACGTATTTTTGAATGATAATTTCAAAAGAAGAGTTGATATTTCTTTATTAGAAAAAAGCAAAAAATGGTATTTAGATGGAGCGAATTTGCGTGTTATTTCTATGAGATACAATATCTCAAAAACCTTGATTTGCCGCTATGTGAAGGCAATTAATATTAATAAAAAAATTGAACAAAATAGATTAATTAAGGGTTTGGATAATTCTTCTAATAATACAATCTATATTAGTGTAGATGATACA
>NZ_JBSQAZ010000018.1:0-4343 GCF_053851615.1 Mycoplasma sp. 1890 | reverse complement strand
TTTTAAAGATAATTGCTTATTTGTTAAATTAGAATATGTAGTTATAACATCTAATAATTTTCGTTTTCTATTTAATTGAAAATAGTTTAATTCTATTTTGCGCATAATAAAGCCACCTATAACATTTTACTATATATGTTAGGTGGCTCATTCTTGTTACAATTTAATGAATTCTTGTATAAAAACGTTCAAATTTGATTAAAAATTAATCTAAAATGATTGATTTTATAGCATTTTGCAATGTTTTACTTTCTTTGATTTTTTCAATGTCATCAATATTGAATTTTTGCATAAGTATTTCTTTAATTAAAGATACATTATCAATATTGATAAATGTTTTATTATCAAAAATTGAACAAACTTCCAACTCTTCAAAGCTATTACAAATATCTCAAATATTGTTAGTTAATATAATAAAGTTAAATTTGTTAGTATAAGCAACCAACTCGCTAATATTGATATTATCAAAATTAGTGATAATTACAAGTTGCTTATCTAATTGATTTGTTAAATCAAAAAACTTAAATAAAATATCTTTATTAATCAATTTCTGATCATTTAGTTGGAATAAAAATTTAACTAACTTTGATTTATCTAAATTAAGATAAATAAAATCTTCAGCAACTAAATTTGTATAAAAATTTAATACTTCAGATAATAAATCACTTTTGATTAAATTTTCTTGATCAATTCTACTGTCTTTTATAAACATTTTATATAAACTATTTTTGCTGCTAAAGTTAAGGATATCAATAACTTTTGATAATGGATTAATAATAATACTTTCATTAACAAAATAGCCTTTATTATTAATTAAAAGACTTGGTTGATTATTTTGATTTTCATGATTAATTAACATAGCTAAAAAAGCTAAAGAGTTGCTGCTTTCAATAACTCTAATTCCTTGATAGTCATAATCTAAAAGATGACTAAATTTTATTATTTCTAACATAATTTATACCTCTAAATATATTTTTTTATCCAAGTAATATTCATTTAGTGATTTTTCGCCATTAATGATTTCAATATTTTGATATTGACTTTCTGTTACTAATAAAATTCTCACATTTGATTTTTTTGGAACGATTTTTATTAGTTTATCCTTTTCATAAGGATATTGAGTGTGAGCTGATATACATTTAACATAGATTGAATATTGAATCATGCTATAACCTAATTTAATTAGTTCATTTCTAAATTTATTATAATAAGCGATATTATCATCGTCCATCGAAATATCATACATAACAATTATTCGCATAAATCTACTTTGAATTTCAATCAATGATTAACTCTTCTAATGAACAATTTTCTAATATTTTTTTAACTGAATAATCAATATAATCGCGAATTCTTATATGCTTATTGTTGACATTAATATGCTCATCAAAAAATTCATATAGCATTTGCTTAAAAATTTTTCAATTCACTTCTTGATAATTAGCTTTCTTGATTAAATACTGATATACAACATAGTCAATAAACACTCTAGCTATTTCCATTAGATCGCATGCTAAACTATAAGGGTTATTAAAGCTTTTATGAAAAACGCCAATGCGATTATCAAAGCCACGCCCATTAATTGCCCGACTATAAAATGATAGTAAAATCGTATACCCATAATTTAGCATCGCATTAATATCATCATCAAAGTTATTTCTTTCTCTTTTAAAATCAGCTCCAAAAATATTTTTATAATAAAGTTTAGCTGCATGAGCCTCGCGGTTAGATAAATCACCAATTTTGACATCTAAAATATAATTTTTAAATTTTTGATAATCTTCATCATTAACTAAATTAAAATTTACTAACAAATTAAGTTGATTAGAAATCTTTAATTTAATAATATTTTTTCAGGTTATGGCTTTGTAATTCTCATCTCAAGTTAATTGAGATAAAAATACTTTGTTATTATAATAATTATCAAACGGAATAATTTGCGCCTGAGGCAGATGTTTTTCGTTGCATATAATTATGTTAACTTTTTCTTTTATAAATTTATTAATTAGTGGTATTGATATTGTTGTTTTATTATTTTCGAAAATAATACTATCAATATCATTAGTTGGTATTGTAATTTTACCTTGTTCTTTTTTAATAATTAAATTTCCTAAAAAAAGTGATAAATATTCACTTTCCGTAACATCGATTATTTTCTTCATATTCTTCTTTCTGCTTATATACTAAGCAAAAAAATTACATTGCAATTTTAAATATTATTTAAAAAATTCATTAAATTGGGCTTCTAATAATTAATATAACTATTTAGCTTGTTAATTCTTAATCAAATTGCAACATTTTTATAGTTTAAAAATGTTTCTTAAACTTAAGATATCAAATATGTTTTTTAAGACCTAAAAAATTTAAAACAGGAATTAGGAAAATTAGCAAAGTGTTATACTTTGCTATTATTTTTTTTGTAAATCTATATATTTCGAAAATAAAAATTAAATAGTAATATATTTTTAAATTAACCCTACGGGTCTTATTTTAAAAATTAGAATCCATTTTTTTAAGCTTTATTTATATTTGGATTGGTTGGCGAACCAATTTTTTCAAACCCATTTTGCGGACATTAAAATAAAATTAAAAATCTACTTAAAGTTTTCATATAGGTCATTACCCACTTTTTTAATTGGGTTTTTAAACATTGTTTTTAAGTGACTCGTTTCTTGTTTTAAATCCGATGTATTTAATTTAAATTTTTCTAAATTTCTAATCAAGTAATTAAACTTGTCTGTAAATGTCGAAACGACTGACTTATGCGTTACGACTATCAAACTCAATTTATAAGCCAAATCGTCTCAAATGTCAAGATTTTTGTCTATTAAAAAAAATTTCTTGTGAGTTAAAGTTAGATAAATCACTACTTGCTTTGTAACGATTTTCTGGAGTTTAAAAACAATATTCACCATTTGAGTTCATACAAAATAAAACTTTTATTTTCTTTGAAAAATAACTCTATTGCCGTTAGTAGCAACTGAGGCATAATATTCGTCTGCGCCTGAATGAGTTTTGTTTTTAAAATGATAATCAACATACCAACCAGGATCGCCTTCAGTTATTTTTCTAAAACAGTTTATCGCTATTTCTTTTTAATTTCGGAAATATAGAATTAAAATAATCTATTAATTGGTCTTCAATTTTACTAATTTCTGTTCAATGTTTTATATTCTTTATTTTAAAGCATATGGGATAACTTAATTGAGGAGTTTTAAAAGGTTTTTCAACACTACTATTTATTGCATAATAAAATATTGTTTCTGGAATTGTGCTATTTAAAATATTTTTTGCGTTTCTTTTAGCTTCTTTTCTAGTTGCTTTGTGTAAGTGCTCTGTTGCATACCCCTTTTTAAAGTGGGTCTGTAAGAGTTTTAAAAGATATTATTGACCCTTTTGTTCTGTAATAAACTGTCATAGTAACATTTCTAGTTCTATCTGTAGGTGGATCAAAAACAAAGGAACTAAAATCTCTGATTTTTTCAATTTCAGAATCTACTAGATCAGCGCCAAACTATTGTCTTTATTTATTTCCTTTATTTTTGTGTGAGACATTAAATGTCACGTCAAAATTTATAGATTTTTTAATTTTGGAAACTGTAAAACGGCTAACATCGTGTTTATGGCGATTTGGTTTATTTTTAATTTTTTCATTAGTTATATCGATATAAATACCTTTTCTTTTTTTCTCAAAATCTGTCAAATTATGGATTACTATTTTTTTTGTATTCTCAAAATTTCTGTTACAAACATAAATCAAATATCACCATGTGTATTTAACTATTCTTTTAATTTAATGTCACCATAATTTTAGGCCCGTATCTTGTAATATAAAAATTATTTTTATTACCATGTTTCTTTTTATAATCATCATAACTATTGTGAATTTTATGAGGTATTTCACTTAAAAAATGGTTACCTCCACTTCCTTTTATTCAATGTGGGATGCAAATCAAAGTGATTGGCTTAATAATGTGCAATTTATTACTAGTCGCATAACATGTTCTAATGATATTCAATGTATTTGGACTAATTTCAAGCTCGTATAAAACTATATTAATCATATTTCTTTAACTTTACTGTATTTTATAAATTGATCTATGCATTTATATTATCAATAATATAAAAATCAATAAATGAAAAATAAAAACCGCCAGTGGCGGTAAATTCGGCATAAAGCCTTATTTTAGTACATACTATTCTTAAGCAAGATCAGATTGTGATCAAATTTCTGTACATAATCATTATAAAGGATTTTTTAATAAATGTTAAAAAAATATTTTAAACATCATTAATTAGCGTGAAAAATGAGCCACCGATATTTTGAATTTGTTTAATTATAC
>NZ_JBSQAZ010000017.1:0-4607 GCF_053851615.1 Mycoplasma sp. 1890 | reverse complement strand
ATAAAAAAATGATTCTTATTTATTATATTTTTGTTTTTATCAAGCATAAAAAAATTTATGATTCTTGTTCTAAATTTACTTACTTTATTTTTATTTTGTTTAGTATTAAAATATGTATCATCTACACTAATATAGATTGTATTATTAGAAGAATTATCCAAACCCTTATTGATAATTAAATCATTACTGTAAATCTTTTTTCTATCGCCTCATTGATTACCATGCGCTAAGTTAACCTCTTTTTTGCATAATTTAGCATTTCTTAATTTTTGTTTTAATCTTTTTATGGTTGATATTGAACATTTTGCTTTTAAAGATAATTGCTTATTTGTTAAATTAGAATATGTAGTTATAACATCTAATTTTCGTTTTCTATTTAATTGAAAATAGTTTAATTCTATTTCATGCATAATAAGACCACCTATAACATTTTACTATATATGTTAGGTGGCTCATTTTTGTTGCAATTTAACGAAAAATCGTAAAAATTTTTAATATATTCATAAAAAAGATATATAATATTAACATATTGTGAGCAGAGAGGCGCAACTCCCGCGGTCGGCTGGCAAAACGAAGGAAAAAGAAAAAGTGCGCAAAAACTAGCAACAGCTAGTTTTTTATATATAATTTGGAACTGTATGAGTATATATAAAGGAACAATTTGAAAAATAAGAGATAAACAGAAATCACTTTTTCCAATTGGTAGAAATATAGGGAAACAGTCATATTTTCAACATGATTTTAGCAAAGTCGACAGACCGTATGTAATTTTTATCGCTAGCGATAAAGTTTTTTATTTATCCGTTAAAACTCTAAGTGAAAAAAATAAAGTAGAATCTTTAAAAGATAAAACAAACATCATTTTAAAAAATGGAATTTATAATGATAATCATCCTAGCGTTATTAACACTAGAGCAATAAATGTAATGGATAAAGATTTGTTTTTTAGTTTATATGAGTTAGATAATGAAAAAAATAATGTTTTTTTATCACAAGAAATTTATGATAAGATAATGCTGCAAATACAAAAGAATATTGAAGCTAGTAAATTTGAATTTTTTGAAATTAGTAAATTTGCCAATGATCAACACCCTATATGAGAATCAAAGTGATCTATTAATAAATATAAAGATTTTATCCATAAAGCTGTGTCTTATTATAACCTGCTTGATTCTTCGCAAAAACAAAAAATCCGCAATGAATGTAATTTTGATAATTTCGATAAGAAATCTGAAAAAGAAAATAATTATGATGACGATTTAGAGCTTGAATTATAAAATATAAAAACAAGGGTTAAACCTTGTTTTTTTATGTTAAATTATTTTATTTTTTTCTTGCCATATCTTACATAAATAGCTCAACCAGCAAATACTAACAATCCAATAACGACTAATGATAATGGAATAATTCAAGCCAATCAAATTTTTTTAAATTTAAGTGAAGGAACTTTAAGTTTATCAAGGGGTTTAAGAGTATTTTCGCCACTTTTTTTAATTAAAATTTCACCTTTTTTATTAATAATAATTTCATCATTTGGATTTAAAATGATATTATCACTTGGATTATTTTTATTTCCATTTCTTGGTCTTAAAATGATATCTTTATCAGGCTTGTTTGTACCATTATCTTTTGGTACAACTATAATTTCATCAGGTCCAATAAGGATTTTATCTTTTGGATTTAATATTGTTTCATCATCCTTATTTTTGGGGTCGCTATTTTTTGGTTTTTTAATAATGTCTTTATCAGGACTGATAATAATTTTATCTTTTGGTCCAATAATTTCTTCACCCGCCAAATTTTTTCCATAAATTTTAAAACCTGTTTTACTATTTTGCGCAATTTCTGATTTATTGCCTTTTGTTGCAATAAGTAAAATTTCTATATCATTTATTGTTGAAATAGTATTTCCATCTTTAACTTTTTCATTATAAATAAAACTTTTTAGTATTCACTCATTCTTGCTATCTTCATAATCATAAATTTGATTTTTAAGTCCGCCGTTTATATACACATTCATACTAATAATATAATCTTCTTTATTTTTTAAATTTAAAGCTTTAACTTGTTCATTATTATTAATATGATTATTAATTACTTCTTTAATTTTTGCAATTTTTTGGACTTCGCTTAGTTTTTTGTTGCGATAAATAGCTAAATCACTTATTTTAATTTTGCTTAATGGAAAAGGTTTATTGGCACTTGGATGTATGTTTTTTATTTGTATATTAAACGAACCATCTAAATCAAGATTATTAGCATTAATTATTAAATTTAGTGGTCTTTTATAAAATAAGATTTCCAATATGGCTTCACTCAATTGTGGTTCAACTAAAAAGTCGCCAAGTTCGATACTATAATTAGTACTTTTTAAATTTGTTCTAATTTGATTATTTAAATTAGCGATTATTTCCGCTTTTATTTTATCTAATATTTTTTTCTTATCATAATAAGAATTAATGTTATCTACATCAACATTAATTGTAAAGTTAGTTCATCTATACTCATTTAGATTATATAGCGCTTTTTTAATAGCTTTAAAGGCTTTTTTATTAGTTATTCAATAATTTTGCCCCACTACTTCGACGTTAAGCAATTTTGGGGCATTTTTAGCTCTAAATGCACTAAAAATTTTATCAGGGGCAATATTATTAATAACATAATCCTTAGTATATTGCAAATTATTTATAAATGATAATTGGCTTTTTACATAATCTATAATTTCTTCTCTAATTACATCTGGTTTTGAAGCATTTAGTTTTAAATCAGCAATATTCAATTTACTTATATCAAAAGGTTTATCAGCACTCTTATTTATATTCTTAACAATCAAGGTTGACTCTCCCTTTGCTATCGCTAAGTATTTGGCGCTTGGTCTTATTTTGACAACTAATTCATTTCGACTAAATAACAATTTTAATTGGTCATTTTCAATACCGCTAATAAATAATCTTTGGTCTTCGCTATTATTGGTATAGTAAAAAATTTCCTTTGTGCTAGCCCTAAATGTTTTATTAATTTGTTCAATTATTTTTTTCTTAAATTCTTCTAATAATTTGTTTTCTTTTTCAGGTGTCAAATTATCAACATCATAATCAATCTCCATTTTCTTAAATTTAATATCATCAAAGTTAAATTTTGAAAGATTAATAACTGGAAATAAAATTTTTGTATAAGAATGATATGGCAATTTTGGTCTCACAATGACCTTATAAGGAAAATATGTACTACTTTCATCATATGTTTTATTATGAGCTAAATCCCTTGCAAGTTCTTTGAGATTTTCTATTTCATAATGAGTTCCTAGCGCTAATTTTGCATTATATTTTGCAATTTGTTGTTTAATCATTTCTGTAATTTTTTCTTCAATAACGGCTTCTCTTTCTTCGTTATATAAATAAATTTTTTGCGCATTAAAACCAGCAAAAATTTCAAACTCGTCATTATAACCAAATTTAAATGTTCCCACAAATTCAGGATTATTTATGTAATATTTATTTTTATATTTATCTTTTAATTTAACACTTATTTTTAAAGTTCCATTATTATAAAATAATAATGGAGTGCTTAGTTCTAAAAAGCTATATTGTTTTGGATTATTAACAATATTTTTAAAGCCATTTGTTTTTATTTCATTATCTACTTTTTGTATAAATTCTGTTCCACTATGTGATTCTGCTGCTAAGGTTTTAAGTTTAATCGTGTTTCAATCTAAAACGATTAAATCTTTGTTATTAATTCCATTATCTTTTTGTATTTGTCCTTGACTATTATCTTGTGCATTTTTAGAAGAATCCTTAAATTTAAATTCATAATTTCAAATTTGATTTTGTAAATTAAATCTACTATCAGCAACCGACTTAAATAAGCGTAATTTTATACCTTGTGTTGCTTCATCAAATTCATAATTAATCAAGCCAACATAATTAGAAAGTTCAAAATTACCTAACTCCCTAATTATATTTTGTATATTTGACTTATATTTTTTTTCAAATGCTTTTTTTAGTTCTTCAAAATTAGCATACTTATAATCTCAACTTGAAAAATCAAATCTAGGTTTTATATCAATTGTTGGCTCTTGATTTGTAGCTAAAAAAGTTATATAAGTTTTTCAATATTCAACAATTTCTTCATAACTTAAAGCTTTAGCGCTATCTTTATCAACTTTGTGATTTTTATTTATATAGTTTAAGAAAAATAAACCTTGAGTTGTATTTCATAATTTATTTACAAAAGTTAAGTCCCCTTTTATTTCACTAAACAATTTATTATTGACACTTTCGTCATCTCTGCCATCTATCAAAATTAGTTTATACGAGCTAATTTGTTGCTTTGCTGCAGAAGTAAATAGATATAATCCAGGCGTAGAAAAATAAGAAAATCCAGAAGTTTTAGTATCTAAAAAATTTGGTATTCATTTCTTTTGCGAATCATCCAATTTATAAACAATATATTGAGTAGTTTCTCCCAATAATTCTTTAATAGCTCCCTTGGAAACAACCGAAGCTTCGGCAATTGTCCCTTTATCATATGAAGCAATCACACCATTTGATGTATGCAACAAATTTTGTGTTAATGGTGGTAGCATTGTATTTTGATAATAATTT
>NZ_JBSQAZ010000016.1:0-5553 GCF_053851615.1 Mycoplasma sp. 1890 | reverse complement strand
AAACAGGTAAAAATCCTAGAAAAAGTAATTTGCTTTTTTTCATTTTTCTCCTTAAAATTTTATGAATTCAGGCTATTCCCAAACATTTTTTAATTATGTCTAGAAGAATTGGCGCAAGTCATAATTATAATTTATTTTTTTTTTTTTTTTTGTTTTTGGTTAAAAAAGATAATTTAAACTGATTTGAGAATAAACTATATCTAAACCTATTACTTCAATTTCAATTAAAATTAAGAAGAAAAAATAAAGATAGATATTTAAAAACCATATATTAAGGTACAATTGATAACATAATATTTTTTTATAATTTAATTCTTTCTTCGTCATTAAGGTTTTTAAAATAATTATTTTCTTAATTGATTAATTTCTATCATGTTTATCGGTCTTCGCGATTTACTTAAAGACCATCCACAAGAAATATTTATTTAATTCACTATAGCAAGGTTTAACATTGCCTTTAGATTCTTATTTTTTCTTTTTTCCTATATGAATTTCTAAAACTTGTTAAATTATTAATTTTTAGTCTATAAATAATTTCTTATTTGTTTCATTGGTTCATCTAATTTAGCAAGATTTGAATAAGTTTAGTTAATAATTAATTTGCTAGAAAAACAAAACAAAAATTAGTATAGTTTTGTACATTATTTTAGCTCAAAGGCAAATTTTGGGACAATTAAGCAAGCTAGGATTGCTAAATAGACAAAAATATATTTAATTATTTTTCAAGACATTTAAACTGAGCACAAATGCAAAAAACGCAAAAGTAAACATAATCAATGATCCATCTTTTATTTTTGGAAGTAATTTAAAAATTAAATAATTTAAACTAAAAAACCTATGCTAATTAAGTTTATGCTTTTTGCAACAACCATGCATTGTTATCAATTTAATGTAAGCAAAAAAGCTTTATATTATTGCTAATTGCTTTTTTAGTTACTATTAACCCTATTTACCTAGGAAAATAGTGATAATGTAATATAATATTTTTATTAATAAAACCTAATACTAAGGAGAAAATATGCGAAAAATAAGTTGATTTTTCTTAGGTCTTTTACCAACAATAGCAACCGCAGCGGTTGCATTTTCATGTGTAAATACAAAAACACATAATATACCAAACCCAAAACCTAGCCCTGATAAAATATCTGATACTCCTAAGAAAAAACCTAAAGTTAAAGAACAAAAAAATGATTTACAATCAGTTTATGAAACTATTAAAAGTATTCTACCAAAGGATACTCTAAATGATATTAGACATAAAAATAAACATATTAAAAATTTATTGATTGGAAATTTATTACCAAAAGATCTGATCCCTGATCTTCCAAAGGATCAAGACACTAGCTCAAATATTTTGAATGGTTTTAAAGGACCGAAATTTGAAATTGATTTTAGTGATCCAACTAATGAATTAATCAAAAAAACAATTGATAATTTATACTACAAACAATGATATAAATACTATGATAAATCCAAAGATGACGGAACACAACATGCTTTTGATTTTCCACTAGAAGATGACTATATCGAAAATGAGTTAGATATATTCTCTTCAAATGAACCTGAATCAAATGAACCATGAGAAAACCATGAACCAAATCATAATAGCCCTTGAATTTCTGATGATGAAGAAAGATTGAGTAGTCCTACCACATTAGCAACTAAACTTATTAAATCTCTAAAAGGCGAATCAAATATTATTTATGATATGAATGATAATTTGGTTCCGTTATCTAAACTAAAATCACCTAACAAAAAAAAAATTGGTTGATGAAATTAAAGAAGAATTTAGAAATTTAATTAGTACTGAAACACAAAAAATAAGTCCTGTATATGATGATAAATTTTTTGGAAAAGAAGTATCTGCAACAACTACTGACATTAAAAATCATTTTGAAAAATTAATAAATGATAGCACAACAGTTGGTCAAGTGTTGGAATACATTAGTACAGTAAAAAAATATGTCGAAACTGAAATAATGCTAGCAAACATGTATAAACCTTTTAAAGATTTTGGAAATACATTTAGCATTGAAGGAAACAAAAAATTAAATGAATTACAACTAAAAAATATTAAGTACAATAAGCAAAAACTTATAGAATATCGTAATAACGCATTAGATATATTAAAAAAAAGAAATGAATTTAGTGAATGATTGAAGGAACCAAACCATAATTTTTACTCTAAAACTAATGGCTACGTTGAAAAAATGAAAAACTTCACAAATCAAATCAAAGAGGCATATCAACTTAAAGTTGAAGCAACAAAAAGTATTTTTCTGATTGGTATAGATGACAATAAAGGTCTCAAGCAAAAATACACAGAACAACAAATTATTGACGCCCTTCAAAATAATAATTCAAAACCAAAAGAATTAACTAGCAAAATAGTTGACGATGCACTATTTGGTAGATTATTTGACAAGAAAATTCACAATGTTTTCTTAAAAAAGAAAGGTGGAATAATTGATTACACAAGCCCAAGTGGCTTCACAACAGTTGAATTTCTTGGAAAGATTGAAAAAAGGAATGGAATAAATAAATTAGTTCTTTATGTTGCTTATAAATTTAATAATAAGGTAAAAGGTGATTTTTCAATTACATTTACAAACCATTCAAAACAACAAAGCTATATTGAATTTAAAAAATAATAATTTAACACTAGCAACGCTTGCTAGTGTTTTTTTATCAAAACATAAAGATAAACTATACAAAATTGAAGGGTCACATATCGATTATTAAAACTTAGTTATTTTGATAAAATTTATATATTATTTTTATATTTAAAGAGGTTTATAAATTTATGGATAAAAATGAGTTATTCAAACAAAGATTAATTAAATACATGGAAATTGAGGCTATGTCGCGTTATGAAGTGCCTGTGGTTAATGAGTTAAAAAAATCACTAGGAAATAAAAAATTTGAGATTAGTAGAGATAACCTTGGATCAGTTATATTTAGAAAGAAATCAAAAAATCCTAATGCACCAAAAGTTATGATTGCTGCACATATGGATGAAGTAGGGTTTCTAGTTAGAAACATAGATAAAAAGGGGCAACTTTATTTATCTCCTGTTGGAGGTATTTGACCATCAACAGTAATTGGGACAAAAGCAAAATTAGTAACAGAGGAAGGCAAAACCTTTAATGGCGTTTTTGGTCACACAAGCATACACATTATGCAAGAAAATGAAATTTCAAAAGCAATTTCTAATAATGAAATTTATGCTGATTTTGGTTTTAAATCAGATGAAGATGCTAAAGAACAAGGAGTTGGCGTAGGTGACTTAGTATACATGTCGGGTGAAACTATACTATTTAATGATCCTAATTTATTGGGTGGAAAAGCAATGGATAATAGAGCTGGTATAACTGTTCTAGAATACGTTGCTAATGCCATCAACGATAAAGATCTTGATGTTGATCTCTACTTAGTTGGCACAGTGCAAGAAGAGGTAGGAACAAGAGGGGCTAGAACTAGTGTTTCATTAATTAAACCAAACATAGCAATTGCTCTTGATACATGCGCATCACATGACACTCCTAACACAATCCCAGGAAATACTTTATTATACAAGGGTGCTGCTCTAAGAATAAAGGATCGTGGTACAATGATGGACCCAAAATTAGTTAAAGAATTTCAAAACATATCAAAAAAATATAACATACCTACATATAAATTTGTTGCAATGGGAGGAGGAACAGATGCTCATGAACTTCAATTTGCTCATGGTGGTGCAGCGACTCTAACCATTTCTTTACCACAAAGATATTTACATAGCCCTATAGGTGTTTGTGCAATTTCAGACTTAATTGCTGCCGGAGATTTATTAATTAATTTTCTTCAGGACTTTAATTTAGAAAAATGAGAGGATATCAAATACAAGTAAGAAATATCAAAAGCACATAAATAAAATCGTGTTTAAACTAGTAATATAGTAAATTTTGCGTCAATTTATCTCCTGCTTACTTTTTGAGTAAGAGATTTGAGAATAGCAATCACACAAATCTAAATTTATTAGACAAAAATAACCAGAATTATCAAGCACGTCTTGATAATTTTTCTTATTTATTTCATAAGAAATTATTTTGCTTTCTTCATCCACTTTAAAATCAAAATAATTTCCATATGTTTATAAATATCTTCATTTAAGTATTCAATATTTTTAAGTTGTTTTGATAATATATTTAAAACCGTATTATATTTTTCAACTTCTAATGATGCTTTTTGTTCATTATAAAACATATAAATAAAATACTTGTTTGTTGAATTTGTAAAAGCTTGCTCGTATGTTTTTCAAGCAAAAACTTTATGTTCAAAAATTAAATTTTCAGCATTTTTATATATTTTATCCTTGTTTTTATTTAATAAACTACTTAATCTTTTGTTATAAGTTTCTGCCATAATTATAAAGTTAATGTTTTCAGAAATTTTCAATATTGTCTTTTGAAAAATAACCCCGATCCAATACTAAGGTTGCTGATTTATAACGCAAATTTAAAACTTTATCAATCATTTTTTTGTAGTAACTTACACCAGTAACTGATTTGGGATATAAATCATAAAAAATTGGTAACCCAGTCTTTGGATCTAAACAATACGATAAGTTTATTTATGGCAGTCCTTCATCAACCTTTGGCTTTCCATATTCAGCATGTTTCATGTTTTTTGAGCTTATATTAAAGTTCGTTGAATCGACAGATAAATATGTGTCATCCGAATATTCTAAATATGTTCTTGATTGTTTTGATCATCTATAATTAAATTCAAGTATTTTTTCTGTTGTTATTTCTTTGTGCAAAAGCGTTGATATCATTGAGTTTGAAGGAATTAAAAATAAACCAGAAAAAATTTTATATGCCCACTTTTCAAATAATTGCGAAACCATAGATTCTTCATCAATATAATAAAATGTCAATGCCTTTATTAATTCTCTTTTTGTGTTAAAAATATTTTTTAATTGTTCATCTATATACAAATCTTTAAAAATTTTAGTTATTGCCAAATATTGCCCGATAGAAACAACAAATGATATTTTTTTATCATCTTCTATGATTGTTATTTTTACGTCTGGAAAAATTAAAATACTTATCATTCGGTATTAATAAGTTGCCATTTTTTAGGATCTATTTTCCCGATATTAACTCTCTTATCAATATTATATTTTTTATCTTTTTTATATTCTGTTCCTGCGACATAATATACATATTTATTATCATCTTTTCTTATAATTTGAACCTTTTTAGGAATCTTTACTCTTTGATCTTTTATTATCATTTTTGCCTCATTTTATTTAGTTTATTTATAACTAAATAAAAATACTTTTCGAGCTAGAAATGTAAAAAATGCTGATTTTTTCAAATTTAATTCTTTTTTGTTTTTTGCTTGAGTTTTATAAAATAATTTACAAAATTACTTCAAGTTTAGGGTAAAAAGTATAATAAAAAAAGCCAGGACTGGCTTTTTGTTCCCTGAAAACTGAATATCGACTTTTTTTATTTTAGATAACTTCTATAGAATCACTATTAAACCAATCAATTTATTAGTACTGGT
>NZ_JBSQAZ010000015.1:0-12812 GCF_053851615.1 Mycoplasma sp. 1890 | reverse complement strand
AAGCTTAAAAAATAAATTTAATATCATAAGTTTAATAAACATTTTTAAACTATAAAAATGTTGCGATTTGATTAAGAATTAACATGTAATTTAACGCATAAAAGTAAAAAAAGTGCCGTTTTTTTAAGCAAATCAGCACTTTTTGTATATTTTTATAATTAGTTATAAAATTATAAAAATCATTAAAAGTTTAAGCTGTATAAAAAAATCATTATTGAAAGTATTTTAAACATAAAACCAGCAATAACAATCTAAATTTAATACAATATTAAATGTACATAGAAATGGGATTAAAAGACATGATCGATAATATCAAAAAAGAAAAACTAATAAAAAATATTAATCATTGAAAAACGAAATTACTTGACTTAACTTTAAGAAACAAATCCTTAAATATTGGTATCTCTTTAAAAAAGACCATTCCCAATAAATTAAAAATAGTTTATCCTGACTTTTATTCATTACTAGAATTGTTCAATAACACTGAAAAAGAAGTATTCCCATTGGCGATTTATGACCAAGTTAGAAAATATACAGAAAACCAATACGGATATGAAGCTTTATATTCACATAATTTAGAAGATATTGAGCAACAAACAACTATCAAGAAAAATCAACTTTATCCAGAATTTGGTGAGTCTGTATTTTTAGAAACAATTAAGAAAATTGAGAAAAAGGCAAGAACTTTTAGAGAGGAATATTCAATTGATATTGCTTATATGACATTTGGTTTAGTGAAGTGATACGAGTCAACAACTTCATATGAGCCAAATTACGCTCCTTTATTATTCTATCCAGTAGAAATTAAAAAAGATAGCAATACATCAGGTTGAAGAATTACAAGAAAAGCGGAAAATGATTTTATTCAAAATGAAACATTAGTACGTAAAATGAAAAATAGTTTTAATGCTGACTTTACATTTGAACCTTCAAATAATAATGCCAATGAAATGTTTGATGAATATGCTGAAAAAATTCTAGGCCAAATTAGCGATAAAAGATGAGAAATTACAAAAGATATTTATTTATCTACATTTGATTTTAGTAATATATACATCTACAAAGATATTGAACAAAATATTGAGAAAATATCTGAAAGTGAATTTTTCAAAAGAATGATCAGCGCTGAAATTGACGATGCAACAGATATATCTAATATTAATGAAACAAATATAAACCAAAAGATTGATATTCAAAATCAATATAAAATTCTTAACTCAGATTCTTCACAAGAAATCGCCATTCAAAATGCCATTGAAGGAAAAAGTTTCATCTTACAAGGACCTCCCGGAACAGGTAAATCCCAAACAATTACAAATATTATTACCGAACTTATAACAAGAGGTAAAAAGATTCTTTTTGTTGCTGAAAAAAATGCTGCTCTTCAAGTCGTTTTCAACAACCTTAAAAAAATTAAATTGGAAAAGTATGCGATGCCTATTCACGACACAAAAGTCGATAAAAAAGAAATATTAAGAGATATTAATAAATCAATCGAAGAGGCAAGATTATATGAAATCGATGACAACAATATTCAAACATTGATTTCTAACTATCAAAGAAGCAAAGATTTTTTAGAAAAATATGGAGAAATCTTATTAAGAAAAAGAGAACCTCAATACAAAAATCTTTACGAATATATTGGTAAATATTTTTCATTAAATGACTTCCCAAACATAAGATTCAGTATTAATAATATAATGTCTATTAATGGTGAAGATTTTGAAAATATTAAGAATACAATTCAGTCATTTGAACATTCACTGAAAAACATAGATTTTAATTTTAAACAACATCCATGGTACGGTTTATTAAAGGACACAATTAAATTTAAAGAAAAAGATGAGATTGAGGAAAAACTATTTTTCTTAAAAGATCATTCAAAAAATATTGCTACTTGAATCAAAAACTTGAATATTTTTGCACAACCAAACGACTTTTATAATGAATTTTCTAAACATACTTTAAATATAAAATTTGTTGCAAACTTCATTGAAAATAATAACTTCAAGGATATTTCAAACTATTTAAATGACGGTATTGATTTAGAAATAATAAATTTAAAAGAAATTATTAGTGTGTTCAATGACAAAACCACTAAATACGAAACCCAATCTAAAATTTGAAAGAATTTAGAATTTTTTGAAACTAATGATGCTATAGAAGTTTATTCAACACTTAACAAAAACAAATTTAACCCTTTTAGGGTTTTTTCAAAAACGTGAAGACAATACAGAAGTTATTTCAAAAAGCAAAATGTATATGAACCTGAAAATCTGTGAAAATTAAGAACCCTTGATGAAGCTAAAAAATTCGCTGAAATAAAAGAATTGGACACAAAATTTAATGAACTAATAAACAAAATAAATCTAAATTTAGACAACTTCAATATTGATAAAGTTAATGAAGTTTTAACCATTCTTGAGTTTATTAAACAAAATAATAATGATATCCTAACAATATTCAATGCATATGTAAAAACTTATAATCAAAACAAAGAATCAATAAAGACAAATATAAATAATTTAAACACACTATGTGAAAATATTGAATTTCTTGGTTCCTTATTCGACAATAATATTGTAAATTTTAAAACAGTATCACTAGATGATTTTCTATCTAAAACAATAACATTATTGACAAATATGGATTCAATAACTAGCTACATAAGTTTCATTAGCGCAAAAAATAGGCTTGCCAATTTAGGTCAAAGTTCTTTCATTGAAGCCATTATTTCAAACAATATAGATAGCAATTTTGAAAACATTTATCTTAGAAAATTCTATGAAAAACTAACAGAAACTATTATTCAAACTGAAATTTCAAATGCAGATACAGTTTTACTAAATCAATGTGTAAATGTATTTAAAGAAAAAGACAAAGAAGCTAATACTTTGGCAAGAGATAAAATTATTTTAGAAAATGATAAAAGAATTAAATCTAGTTTATTCTTCGCCGCTGCTAATAGTCAGTATATGTTGCTTAAAAAAGAAAGCAGTAAAACTCGTGCCATTATGCCTTTTAAGAAGTTTTTTGAAAAAGCGCTTGAACTTATTTTAAATATAAAACCTTGTTTAATGCTTTCTCCTCTAACAGTAAGTAACTTCTTTAAAGATGTTGACTATACATTCGATACAGTTATATTTGACGAGGCATCTCAAATTAGACCCGAAAGTGCTATAAGTTCATTATTTAGAGCTAAACAAGTTATAGTCGTTGGGGATAAGGAACAAATGCCTCCATCAAACTTCTTTTCATCAGCAGAAAATGAAGAAGGTTTTCTTGAAGTCGAGGATTCAACAGATAACTTTTCAGATGGCTATGATTCACTTTTAAATTTAGCTGAAGCTAGCCTTAACTCAATTAGACTAAAATGACACTATCGTTCAAAATTTGAAGAATTAATTTATACATCAAATAAAGAAATTTATAAAGACTTAATAACATTCCCTAACTCTAAACAACCTAATGATATCGAAGGATTAAGATTCCTTTACGCAAAACCAAATAAATATATTGACGAAACAAACACATTATTTGAAGAAGCAAAGAGAACGATAAAGGAAATTATTGAAAAGTATCAAAATAAATATTCAATCGGTGTTGTTGTGTTTAACGCTGAAGTATTAAATCAATTTGAAAGAGAAATGGATAAATTTATTCATGATAATCCACATTTAAAATTTTATTTTGATGAAGATAGAGAAGATGCATTTTTTGTTAAAAACATTGAAACAGTTCAAGGTGATGAAAGAGATATCATATTATTCTTGCTAGATAATAAAAGGAACGCAAACGGTGAAGTTAGTGTAAACTTTGGAGCAATAAATAACAGCGAATCCGGATATAAAAGACTTAATGTTGCAATATCTCGTGCCAAAAAAGGTTTAATTCTTATATCATCATTCAAAAGTCATGAAGTTAATTGGTTCAGAAGTGAACAAAGAGGGGTTAAACTTCTTGAAAAATTCATTAAAAACGCTGAATTCGGAATAAACGCCTTAGAAGATTTAAAAGAAACGAGCGGAGGTGTTGAATCACTTTTCGAACAACAAGTTTATGATAAACTTACTGAACAAGGTTTGACTTTAAAAACACAAGTCGGATCATCAGGATTTAGAATTGATTTAGCAGTAGTTCATAAAAATAATCCAAACAAATATATTCTAGGAATAGAATGCGATGGAGCAACCTATCACTCTTCAAAAACAACACGTGATCGTGATAGATTAAGACAGGAAGTGTTAGAAGCAAGAGGTTGAAATATTCACAGAATTTGATCAACCGACTGATTCAAAAACCCCGATGCACAAGTTAACATTATTTTAAATAAATTGCAAGAATTATATAACAACACTAATTCGGCTGACGAATCAGAAGACAACGAAGAAATGACAAAATCATTCACAATAGAACTAAATGAACACGAAAATGAACAAGCAACTTTCCCAGCATTCCCTGATCTAGATAAATTTATTGAAATGAATAGTTTAAAATTTTTAAAATCATATCAAGGAGAAAGAAGTCTTATTATTGCTCAACTATTTTCAGTTGCAGGTGCATTGCCTTATAAAACTTATGAAGGTATCGTTAAAAAATTGCTACGCGAAGATCGTTTAACAAATGGTGTTAAAATGTTAGCAAGCAAATTAGCATATGGACTGGGTAGCAAAGATGAATACCTATTCATAGTTCCTTCTTTCCCTGATTTCAATTTTAAATTTAGAGAAAGCTTTTCAAAAGAAACAAAAAGATCAATTTTTGATATCCATCCATATGAATTGCGTGATCTATTTATAACAATATTAGAAAATTCTTATATTACAATTAGCTTAGATGATTTCTGTAGAGAATTATCAAATAGAATTAAAACACAAGTTTCAAACCTACAACAAAAAAATTACGTTCTTGATATTTTAAACAAAATGGCAAAAGAAAGAAAAATTCAAAAATTAGATGATGAATTATTCAAAGCCAATGATAAACTCGACTAATAACTAATCAAATAAATTCAATATAAATATTCAAAATTATTTCCCAGTTTAAGTATAAAAAAATACAAATACATCTTAAATTAAGGCGTATTTGTATTTTTATTATTATTTTTTAACTACAATTATTAACCGCAATATACAGATATTAAACAATCTAAGCACCTACTCCTCCTTTAAAATAAATGAAACAAATTATTAAAAATAGAAGAAAAATTAAAATTTCTTTTTTTATCATAATCGTACTGGTTCTTTTTATTTTTTCAATATTTAATATTGACACCAAAACATTTATATGGAGCTCTCTGATCTCATTATAAAAAAGATAACAAATATTTTTGTTGCCTTATCGGGGTTCTTAGGAGTTATTTCAATATATTGATTTGCAAAGAAAAAAACAACGGTATATTTAACCGAAATACTCAATGCAATTTTATACGCATTCTTTTCATTTGCAAATGGCTTAGTCATTGATGGAATTCTATAATTCATTTATATAGCAATATTGATATCGATATTAATTAATAAAAAAATCAAGAAAAATTTCAAAATAAGTGAGCCAAGAAGTTCATTATATTCGTCACTATTATTTGCGTTATATTTTTTAATTTTCTTTGTAATATTTTACTTTTCAAACCCATTTACCAACAATATATTAGGAAAAATATTCAATATAAATTATTTAGAATTTGGCTCAAATTTTAAATATAAATTAGTGTCTGCTATACTGTTAGCAACATTAAATTCAATATCAGTAGCCGCTTCAACAATAATGGCGTTAGATTTTAAAGATTCGTAAATTGTATGATGTTTAAAAAGCATAATATGCTTTGCGTTTTTCTCTGGTGTTGCCTTTCCAAATTTCGATGCTTTGATCATAAACATTATCCATTTTTCAATTTCATTATATCTATATTTTGCAACTTCAAGGAGAACAACATTAAGAATTACATTTTCAGGAATGGAAGCAGCAAAAAATCTACTGTTATAAAAAATATTGCTCCTTTTCTAAATGAGCACGGTATTAAAATTATTGACAAAAGACTGACTGATACAAGCATTTTTCTAAACTATATGAATGATTTGAAAAAGAATGGGTATAAAACCAAAAAATATTTTTCAAGTATAGACTAGAACAAATTAAAAATATGCAACACTTTGACAAGTGTTTAATTGGTAGACATATGATTGATGACTTTTTATTTCTAAGGTTTTGATCAATATGATTTTTTTACAAAATCACAAAAAATTAAATGAAATTTATTTTATAAAACCAAATAACAAATTCCTTTTATTAATACAACTAAAAATTGATATATGCTTTGCAATTCTAAGAGATTACGAATTCATACAGAATAATAGAAAAAACGCCAGCTTAAGTCACAAAGTAGAGTTCGAAAGATGAAGAAGATCGGTCGAGCTAAAAAATGATTTATTTTTTAAAAATGTAAATAAAGAATATTTATAAGATAACGGAGTACTGGGAAAAATATTGGCTAAAAATCTTAATTACTTCTCTAAAAAACATTTTGTATTCATAAATACAGAATATTAAATTTCCAGCAAATACATCAAGAAAATAATAGAAGAAAAAATGAATAAAATTTATATAGTTTAATGAGGTAAAAATATTCAGAGTCCGAATTTTTTTATGAAAGGATTTAAGTGAAAATAGTTTAATTCTATTTCGCACATAATAAAATCACCGATAACATTTTACTATATATAATAGATAGATCATTTTTGTTACAATTTAACATTTATATTCATTTTTAAAAAATACTACTCATATTAATTGAGTAGTATTAGAGACTTATATTATTCTACTTGGTATATTTTTAAAAAATTATTTTGTTCTAAAATCAATAACTGCTCTTCCGAGAAATTCGCCTTTTTCAAGTTTTTCAAAAATTTCTTCAACATCTTCAAGTTTAACAATTTTTGTAACTTCTGATTTTACCTTTCCCTCAGCTGCATATTCAATGGCTTCTTTAAGATCTTGTCTAGTTCCTACAATTGAACCAACCAATTCTTTTTCTAACAGAACAGTTCAAAAAATAGAAACATTAATATCAACCTTTCCCATAGCATCCTTGGCCGGCAATCCCACCAAAACTTGGCGCCCACCACGCCGTAATATTGCCATTCCTTGTTCGGCTGCTGTCGGATGTACTGAAGTGTTGATAACAGCATGGACTCCACCGTTTGTTAACTGCATAATTTTACTTATAAAATCAGGATCTTTTCGTGAATTAAAGGCAGCAACCGCCTTACTCTTCAATGCTAAGTCAACCTTATCATCGCTAATATCTATTCCAATAGCCTTATATCCCATTGCATTTGCATATTGAATCGCAAGTTGACCTAATCCACCAACACCTATAACCGCTACATAATTGTTAGGTTTAATGTTAGTTCTCTTTAAAGCCTTATATGTTGTAACACCAGCACAAATAATTGGCGCGCCAGAAACAATATCAAATTTTTCAGGAATAATTGCTACATAATCCTCATGGCCAATAGCATATTCAGCAAATGTGCCATCTTTTGTATAAGCAGTCATATTTTGGTTAGGACATAGAGTTTCTCTTCCGGTTAAACAAAACTCACAATGGCCGCATGTGTCATGAAGCCAAGCCAAACCAACACGATCACCAACTTTAAGTCTTGTACATCCTTCTCCAAGTTCACTAACAATTCCGATCCCTTCATGTCCAGGAATGAGTGGATATTTTGGATCTACTAATCAATCAGCATTAGCTGCATGCAAATCAGTATGGCATATTCCACTTGTTTCCATTTTTATTAATACTTCCTTATATTTGGGTTTAGGAATAGCCACTTCTGTTATCGATCAATCCTTTGGCCCCCTCACAACAAATGCTTTCATTTTTGTCATTCTAATATACCTCCAAAGTTATTTACATTTAACTTAAATTATATCAATAATATTCTAACTTATCATATTTTAAAAATGTCGGTTTGATATTGTGCTTGTTGTTAGTAACTATACTCATAGCATTCAAAAAAATATTTAATAATAAATATCGATAATGCATATTAAACACAAAAATTTCATAACGCATGAATAAATAATAAAAATAGAATGTGCACATTATTTGGCACACTCTATTTTGCTTGTTTCATCGAACGCATTACGCTTCTAATTTGCGCTTCAGAAGCCTTGCGACCCATTTGTTGAAACATAACTCTAATCATCTTTTCATTGATTGGTGGGTTTTCTTTTAATTGCTTTTCAAATTTTTTCTTTGTTATAAAAATAGCTAAAATAGCACCAGCAATTCCAAATATGATAGGTAAAATTACTAATAAAACGATTCCTCATACAGGCATAATATTTTATCTTCCTCTCTTCATAATTCTTTTAACAATTAATAAAATTATAATAGGTATAACTAAAAGCACTAACACACTTATAAAAAAAATTTTAGCTCAAAACTTATGTGCTTCTGCTCTTATTTTTGATAGTTCTGTATTGCTCATCACGTCACTACCAAAAAAAACTTGAATATCAACCATTCTTTTTTTTCTTTGGATTGTTCCAATAATAAATAAAAGTAAAACCCCAAGCATTATTCCACAAAGAATATAAATAACTAAATTTGGGTCAGAAAAAGCCTTGTGTATTCAATCCTTAAAGTTCAAAATTCATCACTGAGCATCCTTAAGGCCTCAAAAGGCAAGAGTAAATAAACCCACATAAAATAAAATCGCAACAACAAATCATGTAATTCTAACTTGTCTTCTCATAAGTTTTTCATACAATGAGGCAATAAAAGGTGGAGCAAAACTAATTCCTTGTTTTATTTTTTCACGATAATCATCAACAGACTTAGATAGTGCATTCAGGTCTATTACATCCAAAATAAGTAAGACTAACGATATTAATCCAAATAGGATTGGAGAAACATATCACCCTCATGGGACTAATTTAATATCTTGGCTTAGATAATTAGAAAATAATGAGGGCGCAAATGCAAATAATAAGCAAGATATTAATGCCAAAAAAAATACAAATAAATAAGCTGATATGCTAAACTTTTTTAATGATTTTTCAGCTCTGAAAACCTTATATATTCCATTTGGTATTAATCCTTCTGGGTCAAGAGTTTTTTTAATGTTAGAACTTAATGATTTTGTCTTGATTTCTGCACCTGACATATTATTAACAGTTAACATTTCAGAATATTTTGCAACTACATCGCTACTTTGAGAACTATTGGTTATAATTGGTTTTAATTCCATAAAGCGCAGTCCTTTCTCATGACCTATTTTTTATTGTTATCTGTTTTTAAGATTGCTAAAAAAGCTTCTTGTGGCACCTCAACACTGCCGATCTGTTTCATTCTTTTTTTGCCCTCTTTTTGCTTCTTTAGCAATTTTTGGCGTCTTGTAACATCTCCACCATAAAGTTTAGCAGTTACGTCCTTACGATAAGCCTTAATTGTTTCTCTTGCGATAATTTTACCACCAATCGCCGCCTGAATCGGAATTTCAAAATTTTTTCTTGGTACTACCTCCTTAAGTTTTTCGGCTAATTCACGACTCTTATTGTATGCGAAATCACGATGAGCAATTAGCGCTAAAGCGTCAATTTTTTCCCCATTCAACATTATATCTACCTTAACAAGATCGCTTTCTCTTAAGCCAATATGTTCATAATCAAAAGAAGCATAACCTTTTGAGTAGCTTTTCATTAGATCAAAAAAATCGAATATAGTTTCATTTAGTGGAAGTTCATATATTAAACGTCTTCTTTTTTCATCTAAATACTCAATATTAATATACTTCCCTCTTTTTGATTGACAAAGTTCCATAATAGACCCAATATATTCCTCAGTTAACATAATTGATGCTCGGATATATGGTTCCTCAATAGTTTTAATATAACTACGATCAGGAAATAATGAAGGATTGGTAATATATTCAACCTCACCATTTGTTAGAGTAACAACAAATTCCACAGAAGGGGCAGTTGCTAATATATCAATATTAAATTCTCTTTCGAGTCTTTCTTGTAAAACATCCATATGTAATAGACCAAGAAAACCAATTCTAAAGCCAAATCCAAGGGCCTTTGAGGTTTCGGGTTCTCATATTATTGAAGAATCAGAAAGACTAATTTTTTCTAAAGCGTCCTTTAAGGCGTTATAATCCCTGTTATCAACGGGGAAGAATCCAGTATAAACAACAGGCTTCATTTTTTTATATCCAGCAAGAGGATAATCGACAGGATTATCTAACAAAGTTATAGTGTCACCAACAGCGACATCCTTAACATCCCTAATTGATGCAGTTATCCAACCAACTTCACCGGCAGAAAGTTTATCTCTTTTTTCTTCATAAGGATTCTTAACACCTAGTTCTGTAACCATATATGATTTTTTGGTTTGCATAAAGTAAATGGTATCACCCGGTTTTACTTCGCCATTAAAAATACGCGTATAGATAACAACCCCTCGATAATTATCAAAATAACTATCAAATATCAAACCTTTAAGAGGCTTGTTGGGATCAGCTTCTTTGGGAGCAGGTATTCTTTCAATAATTGCTTCAATAACATTATCGATATTCTTTCCTGTTTTAGCTGAAATTAAAATTGCATCACTTGCATCAATGCCAATTATACTTTCGATTTCTTTCTTAACTCTTTCCGGTTCTGAACTAATTAAGTCAATCTTGTTTATAACCGGTATTATCTCAAGATTATTTTCAATGGCTAAATAAACGTTAGCTAATGTTTGTGCTTGAATACCTTGTGTTGCATCAACTAATAAAATAGCCCCCTCACAGGCTGCTAGACTCCTACTTACTTCATAGGTAAAATCAACATGACCAGGTGTATCGATCAAATGAAAAATATAATCCTTATATTTAATCTGAACAGCATTTAATTTAATAGTAATTCCTCTTTCCTGCTCTAGATCCATCGAATCTAGAATTTGAGGTTTTGATTCACGCATTGTAATTGTATTAGTTTGTTCCAAAATACGATCTGCTAATGTACTTTTTCCATGGTCAATATGTGCAATTATTGCAAAGTTTCTAATTTTAGGATTCGTCATATTTTTATAATTATAAGTTTAAAATGGATTTTTAATACTTTTTTCTAATGATATTATTATATAATACTTCCATGCTATACGTTTTATATAACTCATTATCAAAAACAGGTAGAAATCAATCGAAAATATTCAATATTGTTTCCAAAATCGTCAAAATAATGAACGAGGATTCCTTAAAAATTATCAATGTAGCAAGTAGCAATAATAACAATTCCCTGCTAGACCGCCTTACTAACGAGGATAAAATTATAATCATTGGTGGCGATGGTACCCTAACACACATTATTAACACTTTAAAACAATCGTGCGCTAAACCAGAAATATATGCATATAAGGCGGGTACGGGAAATGATTTTGTGCGAAATGTTAAGATCCACCATAAACCAGAAAAAAGATCGCGACATCTTTACAAAATTAATGAGTTTATTGAAAAATTGCCAATAATTAAGTCAGGAAATACATATAGATATTTCTTAAATGGAACTGGTTTTGGAATTGATACTCTAATTGCTAAAACTGTTAATGAAAAAAAGAAGTCAGGTGCAAGGGGTTCTTTTTTTCGAACAACAATTGAATGTTTAAAAAAATATAAGAGATTAAACAACATAAAGATTACTGTTGATAAAAAAGAGTATTTTTTTAATAACATAAATCTTGTTTCAGTAATGAATGGGCCTTATTATGGCGGAGGAATGAAAATTGCTCCAAATGCTGATATACTATCTGATAAATTATGTGTTATTGTCGTGCATGATTTAGCAATTACAAAACTTCTCGGTGCTTTTATGCTAGTCTACTCAGGAATGCATACTGCAATAAAAAACGTTGAACAAATATTTGGCAATGAAATCAAAATCGAAAATATAACCAATGATTTTTCGCAAATTGATGGCGAAATATTTGAAACTGGATCTATTATAGAATTTAAGAAATAATTTTTTTTTTTTTTTTGCTACAGCTTAAACTTTTAGTAGTTTTTTATAACTGAAACAAATTTAAGGTGCAAAACAATAATTAAAAATATTTGGACAAATATCCAAATATTTTAAAATTTTCATTAAATATTATAAGAAGGCAGGCTAGCAGCAGCTGCGTGCAAGGCGAGACCAAAAATTAATGAAAAAATTAAAATTGGTAATATTAATGAAACAACAATACCACCTATCGCCAATCCTTTACCAGATCCTCCAAGATTCTTAGATTGTACAAGACCAACAATACTAAAAGCCAAACCTAATAAAGGCATAAAAAACGCAAAAACCAATCCAAGAATCGCAAAAATATTGTTTTGTGTATTATTCTTTGCTTGCTTATTAGAATTGTTAGAAAGATTTGCGCTGCAAATTGGACAAAACTTAACATATTCATCAAAATGCTTATTACATTTTCCACAGAATTTCATATTTTTAATATCCTTTCAATATATAAATAAATATAACATTATTAAATGTTCCATATAAATAATACTATATATATATATATATATACGAATATCATCTAAAACAGGGCACTTTTTAGCTTTTTCTAGTGATTTTACTATCAAGAAGGCAGTTGTTTATTGAAAGCATTCTATTGATTTATTTCCTATGTTTATCATAAAATTTTTATGTTTTAGAAAACAAAAAAAACATCCTGAAATATAACAAGATATTTTTTGTTAAAACATTTTTTGTTTTCATTTTGATAAACTTCATTAATTATTATAGATTTTTAAATAACTGATAGCTTATTTTTT
>NZ_JBSQAZ010000014.1:0-18113 GCF_053851615.1 Mycoplasma sp. 1890 | reverse complement strand
AACAATAATCTTATAAATAATATAAAAAATGAAGCACCAAAAATTGAAATTGATTACAACGATCCTTCTAATGATGAAATTAAAAGAATTATTGACACGTTTTTTAATAAATACTTGTATAACAAATACGATAAGATGAAAGAAGGAAAAGGACAAAGATTTGGATTTTCAATAGATAATTCACACAATAATAAGGATATAACTATCCATAATGATAATTTATACGATACTGAAGTGCCGAAAGATGAGCCTGAGTTAAATGTTCCGTGAGATGAGGATGATGAACCTAGTCAAATGCAAACTAAACCAAAAACAGAATCTAAACAAAAACAAGAACAAAAAAGTGAATCAACATCCTCTAAAAAAGAAACCATCATAAATGAAGATACAAAATGAGGTGATCTTTACAATTTATTTTCAGGCGGAATTCAAGGTCACGCACCTATCATTGATATATTTGATATCCCTGGCGGAAAGAAATAATAAAAAATCTGGATTAAATCCAGATTTTATTTATTATATTTTCAACAATTGGTGATGTAGTAATTTACAGCTTTTTGGAGCACTTCCCGGTTTGAGTCATGAGTAATGCGATTCACCATAGCTTCTTCAATTCCAACTCACTCAACTATTTCTATTTCTCCCGGCTTATTTTTTATATCAAAATTTTTTGGTTTTGCCAAAAAAAATATAACATCTTTAGTTGTGTTTTTGAATGGAGAATATGTTGTTTTTTCTTTAAAGCCATCAATGATTTCAATATCAACATTTGTTTCTTCTTTAACTTCTCTTAGTGTTGTTTCGATCTCTGTCTCATTTTTTTTCACATGTCCCTTAGGAAATGTCCAATGGCCAGCTGTTTGTTGAACAAGCAAAACATATAATTTAGATTCAATATTATTTAACACTACTGCGCCGCATGATTTAACGTATTTCATTTAAGATGCCACCTCTTTTTTTAATTGTAATATTTATTCCCAATATTGTAATTATATTTAAAATTAGAAGAGAATCAAAAATTAACTTGATTATTTTTAAATTCATGAATAAATTAATATTCTTTTCTTTACTATGTAGATTTTTTTGTAAGTAAGCATTTATTATAGCCTGGTGAGTCCCATTGATTAGAAATATTAGTAGAAAAAAAATTAAAATAAAAGCAATTAAAGCAATAACTAGACCAAAAACGGTTTTTAATAATTTATTATGATTAAGATTTTTTCTTTCCTTAAATATTGGCATATAGCTAAGGCTAGTTAACAACATAATAATATTTGTTAGTGTAATTATAGCTAATATTCCAATTAATAAATTTTTATTGATGTCTTTTTTTAATAATGCTGAAGCAATTATTTGTATAACGGATGCCAATAGAGCTACTATTACTAATACAAAGAATGTGTAGAAATTGCGCTTAATTTGTGACTTGATTAGGTTATCAATTTTATTCATATTTATTATTATATATATTAAAATAAATACTTTTTACTATTAGTTAGAACTTAGTAAATGTTTTTTAATTTCAATAATAATAGTTTGTTTTATGTTAACATGATTTTTTTAAAAAAAGAAGTTTTGATAATTTTTGCTTATATAATTTAATACAATAATAGCATAGAATACCTTTGCTTTTTTGATAGACCTTTAACTAAAGGTTATTGTGTTTTTTAAATTTAAAACATTGGTATAAAATATATTATTTATGTTTAGGGAGAGTTCTGTGATCACAAAAAAATATTTAGCTCTATATCGTCAATATCGTCCAAAGACATTTGAGGAAATTTGTGGACAACAACACATAGTAGAGACACTAAAAAATATTATTCATGAAAACAAAATTGGCCATGCCTATCTATTTTGTGGTCCGCATGGTAATGGTAAAACTTCGACAGCAAAGATTTTTGCAAATGCTATTAATTGTATCCACCGTAGCTCAGAAAGTCCATGTTTAGAATGCATTAAATCGATTGATAATAATATTGATATTATTGAAATCGATGCTGCTTCAAATACCGGAATTGAAGATATTCGAGAACTTAAAGAGAAAATCAAACATTTGCCTACGAATGGTAAATATAAAATTTATATTATTGATGAAGTCCATATGTTATCAAAAGCAGCTTTTAATGCTCTTCTAAAAACTCTCGAGGAACCGCCAAAACACGCTATATTTATTTTAGCAACTACTGATCCTCAGAAGATCCCGCTAACAATATTAAGTCGTGTTCAAAGGTTTAACTTTAAAAAGATTGATAAAAAAGTATTATTTAATCAGCTTGTTAATATCTTTAAGAGAGAAAATATAGTAGCAAAGGATGATGCCATTAAGTTAATTGTTGATTTGGGTAATGGCAGTTTTAGAGACACGTTAAGTATTGCTGATCAAGTCGCTATTTATTGTGCAAATGAAGAAATAACTAAAGAAGCAATAGAAAGGCTCTTTGGAATAGTAGATTTTCAAAATATCTGATACTTAATAAAATGTATATGTGCCAACGAGCATAAGCCCTTAATTGACAAGTTTAATTATTTGGTTGAAAATGGCGCTAGCATTGAAAAAATTGTTCTGCAAATATTTAAGGCATTTAAAGACTATATAATTATGAAAAAAACTCATGACGAATCATTATTAGAGTTTGCTAACAAACAGCAACTTAGTGAACTTGATATTGATGATGAAGCTTTATTTAAATATATAGAATTAATTCAAAGCGCAATAAGAGATTCAAAAAATTCTGATATTCCCAAAGAACTTATTGATCTTTATTTATTAAAGATGTCTTCTTATAAGAAAAATAATTTAAATGATGGGATTATCAAAAAAAATATTGAAGATAATAATTTTTCATTTAATAATAAAGAAAAAGTTCATCAAGATAATTTGAATAATGATTTCCAACTGGTTGATGACGAAATTGCTAATAATGATAATCATAAACAATTTAATTCAATTTTTGATCTTAAAAGCATTTCTAATCAATTTGAATCTCCTAATGAAATTAGCACACAATCAATCAAAAAAGAGCTCAAAGATGTTGGAATTGAAGAAATAAATGTTGATCAATTGCTTGAAAAAACATCAGAAATTCTTATTGTAGAAACGGCCAAGGAATATGAGAATTCAGATTTATTAAATGATATTATTAGTGCCGAGTATAATGATCTTGCCCCTTCTAAGACTGTCGAAATCCTTAAGGCAGAGTTAGACCAAGATGAGGTTAATTCGCTTGTTTTTATTTACCAATACGTGCGAATGAAGATTTATAATTACGATTCCAAGGCTAAGACAGATATTGATACTATGTATTACAATATGATTGAAAGAAGAATTAAGAAGGAACTTGGATATTTGATTCCTTTGTTGACAGATTTTAAAATATTTTATAGTATTGATGACCTCATTGTTTTAAAAAGTGAAGACATTGCAAGGGTTCATCAACTAAATTTAAAAAGAACTAGTCCTGATTTTATTGAGGCTGTTAATAGCATTTTTGGTAGATACACAAATGTTGTTGCAATAACGCGTAACCAGCTTGATAATGCTATAAAATATTGTAAAGAAAATTGAGCAAGCAAAAAAGGCGAAGAAATTAAAATTATTAATTTGCCAAATTTAGATAAGTATAAAAATAAACAAAATCCCAATGTAGAATTTGCTAAGAAATTATTTGGCGATATTGTGAAGACATAAGGAAATTAAAAAAGTAAGGAGAATTATTATTATGAACATTAATGAAATGTTAAAGAATGCAAAGAGAATTCAAGGAGAAATGGAAAAGGATGAGCAAGTTGTTGCTCAACAAAAGTTTGTTGTTGAAAAGCAAGGAATCAAGGTTACAATGAGTGGCCAAAGAAAAATTACAGAGATTATTATAAATGAAGCATTAATAGATCCTGAGGATCCTGAATTAATACAGGATTTAGTTATGCTTGCAGTTAATGAGGCTCTTGAAAAAATTGAAGCTGCATATGATGAAATTGGGACAAAGTATTCAAATAGCGGGTTGCCATTTTAATGAATTTACAACTTAGAGATAAAATCGTTGAAGCTCTAAAGATGATACCTGGTATTTCAAAAAAGCAGGCAGGCAAAATTGTGACTTATTTTCTTGAGGTTAATCCAGAATACACAAGTACATTGTTTTTGGATATTATAGACTTACAAAAGCAAATCAAGAAGTGTACACAATGCTTAGCATATACTACTAAGGATATTTGTGATATTTGCTTAGATAAAAAAAGAGGTAAAAAACTTTTTGTAGTCCAAGATAACAATGATATTGAAAAAATTGAGCAGTTGGACATTGAAAAAGGCAAATATTTTGTTTTTAATGAATATATCAATACTAAACAAATTAGTAATGAAACAACTAAGAAAATCAACCATTTATTAAGTGTAGCATCAAAAAATGATGAAATTATTTTAGCTTTAAATACTGATATAAATGGCCAAATAACAATGAAATTTCTTGAGAAAAAGATACGAGATGAATTAAAAAATAAGGATCTGTATCAGCTATCTGTTGGTATTCCTTTCGGAATGTCAATCGATGCCGCCGATCCGATTTCGTTAAAACAGTCAATATTAAACAAGAAAAAGGTGTAGGAGTATTTATGGGTCGAACAGGTAAATTTATTGCTTTTGAAGGAATGGACGGATCTGGAAAAACAACTATTATTCAAATGCTAAAGAATGATCTTATTAAGGATGGATTAATTGATAATTTTGTATTTACTAGAGAACCAGGATCTGCTTTTTCAAAAGAGGCTGAACACATTCGACAATTAATTCTTGATAATGAAAATTCATTTAGCTCGATGGTTGATGCTTTGCTTTTTGCAACAAGTAGACGCCTAAATCTTGAAAAAGGTATATGGCCTGCCTTGCAGGAAGAAAAACATGTAATTACAGATCGTTATACAACATCATCATATGTTTATCAAGGAGTTTTAGGTGAGGCTGGCTTGGAAAAAGTAGAAATAATTAACCAAATAGCAACAAATAAAACTGAACCTGATTTAATAATATTTTTTGATCTTGAACCCTCTGTATCGGTTGAAAGAATTACTAAGATGCGTGAAGGAATGGATAGATTTGAGACTTCCGATGTATCATATTATTTTTCTTTGCGAGAGGCTTATAATAAGGTTATTGCAAAAAACCGCTCTAGATACCGCGTTATTGATGCAAATTGTTCTATTATTGATTTATATGAGAAAGTTTTAGAAATTCTTAAAAAAGAAAATATTTTATAATGATTGATTTTGTTTTTAAAAAAATAATTGATAACTCTCTCTTAGAGCAAAAATTAGGGCAAGTTTATTTATTTTCATCAAAAAATATTAAAAGTTTTGATGAATATTTTTTATATTTTATTAATAATGTTAATGGTGAATGTTTTGAAAAAATTAGCGACATTAAACTAGGCGATATTTACTTTTATGTGGATGGAAGAAAAAATACAATTGGCAAAGAAAATATTCTTGATGTTATGAATGAAACAACTGAAACATCATTGTTATCTAAAAATAAGAAAAAAATACTAATAATTGACACTGTTGAAAATGGTACACAGCAATCACTTAATAGTCTATTAAAGTTTTTAGAAAATCCACCCCAAAACACCGTTGTTTTAATGTCTTGTAATTATATTTCTCAGGTTATAAGTACAATTAAATCACGTGCATTCATTATTGAATTAAATAATACCTTAAATACAAGAGATATTAATGAATTTAAGCCATTTAAGAATTTTTTTGTTCATACAAATAGTGAATATAATGAAGACATTATTCCTATTTTTACAGAATTAAGCAAGTCAATAGTTAATTCCAATAAAGAGCCACAAAAATTATTAGTTAAAATTATTAGTCATTTTAATTATGATAATAAGGAAGCAATCATAAATTTTATGATCATGGCATTTATGGATATATATAAAGTAAAAAAAGGATTTAATGATTTACTAATCTTGAATGATTATAAAATACAACCAACATCATTTGATTATGTTCCTATTTATAAAATATTATGTGTTCTTCAAGAAACTAAAGTAAATCTAAAAAATGCAGCAAACTTTAATCTACAAAAGGCTATTTTATTGTTGAAATTAGAGGAGTTCTATGGAGTTTAAAATTTATATCGTTGGAACCCCCATTGGAAACTTAGAAGATATAACCTTACGCGCTATTAGAATTCTAAATGAAGTCGAAATTATCTTGTGTGAAGATATAAGAGTAAGTAAGAAGTTATTAAATAATTTTAAAATAACAGGCAAAAAATTGATTTCTTATCATAAGTTTAATGAGAAAGAATTGGCTCCCCGTGTTATTTCCTATATATTATCGGGAAAAAAAGTTGCTTTAATTTCTGATGCTGGTATGCCTTGCATTTCTGATCCTGGTTTTAATTTAATTAGTGAAGCGAATAAAAATGGAATTTTTGTCGATGTTATAGGTGGAGTTACTGCCTTTACTCACGCATTCATAAAATCTAACTTTGGATCTACATTTAACTTTATTGGTTTTTTGAAAGATAAAAGTGGTGAGAGAATTAATCAGTTAAAAAAAATTAATGAGGGTGTTTATGTGGCGTATATATCGCCATATAAGCTAATAAGTACATTAAAAGATTTTGATGAAGTTTTTTCTAAAAAAGTTGATATTTACTTATGCAAAGAGCTAACTAAACTTTTTGAAAAAGATTATCGCGGGACTCCAAATGAAATTATTAAATTATTAGAAAATGAGCCAATTAAAGGCGAATATGTAATTGTCTTTAATATTAAAAAAGAAAAGCATATTAAGATTAATAAATATGCAAAAAAATAAAAACCGGAATTTTCCGGTTTTTAAAAAATTATTTATTAAGAATTAATTCTTTGATTTAGCAATAAATGCATCTAAACGGCTAGCTTTTCTTGCACCATTATTTTGGTGTAAAACACCCTTTGAAACAGCTTTATCAATTTCATGGTGTGCTTTAGCAACTAATTCAGCTGCTTTTTCATCTTGTGATGTTGCTGCTAATTTAGCTTTTTTGATAGCAGTCTTTACAGTTGATTTAATAGCTGAGTTACGTGCGTTAGCTTTTTCGTTAGATAATATTGCTTTTTGTTTTGATTTAATGTTTGCCATTTTTTTGCCTTTCTTGCTAAAAAAAATAATTAGCATACTAATTTTACATAAAAACGCAATATTTTTTTGTATTTAGTTACTATTTTTGTTTTTTGTTACTTTTTTTAATAATTACACATTATTTATTTTAATTTATTAAAATATTTTTATATGAAAAGCCCTGATATGACTGTTTATAGAATAATAAATAAAGAAAAATATTTAATAAAACTTTATTATACTTACGATAATTCCTTTTTGCTATTGCAAGAAAATAATTATTATGTTTTGCAAGGTTCAATTATAAAATTATGTTCTAAGGAATGTTGAAGATTTGTGGATGAAACAATATTAAAAATAACTCAAAAAATCAATATTGATAATCAATATTTTCTTGGTGTTGATTATAATAAGAAAACATTTTATTACTTAGGCAAAAAAGTTAATTTTAAAATAAGAGAAAACCTTATCATTTTTGATGATGAAAAATTTGAGTCAATAAAAATCTCTAAAAAAATAACTCCTTTATTAGCTGAAACTTATGTAAATGATCAATTGAATAAAAAACTAATTGTCGTATTTAAATTTTATGCTGATGAAGCATATAAAAAAATTGTTGGTGAGGAATGCAATCTAAAATTTATTGTTATGAAAAAAAATACATCCTGAGCTTCAATAAATATAAGGACGCATAGGATAAGCATATGCAATAAATTAATTCATTTTAGTGAAGAAATAATAAGATATGTTGCCTATCATGAGGTCTGCCATATAATTCATCCAAATCACTCAAAAGCATTTCGGGATTTGTTAGAATCATTTATCCCCAATTTCCGTGAACTTGATAAAAAACAAAAAAGACACATTTTAGTCTAAGGAGAAATTTATAAATGGAAAAACAAGCTGTGGTGTTGTTGATTGTTATTTACACAATGTTAGCAATAATATTAATCATTGACTTAATTTTTATTATAAGACATTTTAAAAATAAAAAAAGAAGTGAAATGCAAAATGAAGAAAGTGAAATTAATAAAGTTGATCTAAACACCGAAATTAAGAAAATAAGTAGGTTTATACCTAACACGAAATATATAAAGGAAGGTAAATATAGACCTGAAAAATTTGACTCCTTTATTAGTGGTGCCCTAATCATAAATAGCTATGGTCTTTTTGTTATTAAAAATATAAAAGATAATGCTATGCTAGTTGAAGGTGATTATAATAATCGTGAATGGTTTTTGACTACGCCCAAAGCCAAATATTGTATTAATAACTTATTTTGGGATTTGAATAAAAATATTGATAATTTACTTCCTTTACTTCCTAATAATCTTCCAGTGATTGGCATTTTAATATTTGAAGATATCGATAAAATTGATATTAATAATTATCCAGGATATTTAGGCTTCTCTAAACTCAAAGATTTATCAAGTTTTATGAATGATGCAAAGCGCCAATTAAAGCCTATAATAACTCTTGAAAATGTTGAAAAAATTGTTGAATTATTAAATAATAAACGGTTTGAATTTTAGTTTGATGTTCTTATAAGAAGTATTGCTAAAACATTGCTTGTTTATTGAAAATGATTGCTTTTTTAGTATTTAATATCTTAAAAAAATAAAAATTGTTTATATAAATGAATTAAATTATTTTTTTTGTCTATAATTAAAGCATAATATTATATAAAATATAAAACAATAGAAAGGAAATAATGACCAAAAGTAAACTAGAAAGATATTACATTTCTGAAAAGATTGGTGATGATAAAAAAGTGTCATTTAATTTCAAAAAAGCAAATCAAAAAATTTCAGGTAATTTTACTGAATTTGTTGATGCTGTTTCAGAATTTATTAGAGTTAGTGAAAAATCAAAAAATGATACTCGTGTGTGATTTCATCAAGACGGGGCCTACCGTGGAAGTGTTGATATAAAGAAAGCTCGTAACATAATTGAAAAAATATTAGAAGTTAAAGTTGAAAATGAAAAGGCTATTGAATATATTGAAAAGGAGGATTTGGTGGATAAACCAATGCCAGTTAAAAAGATGAAAACTACCCCTATGATCGATTTAGAAGCAGAAGCATCACAAACAACTTTTTATGTTGAAAATATTGAAACAAGAAAGGCTTCACAAGTTTCGGCTCTTGATGTTAAATCATTTTCAAAATACATAACAATTATTGAAAAGGTTAAACAGTTAGGCAATACATTAGTTGTTTCATTTCATTTAGAAAACGAAGGCAATTCATCAATGACTCATGAATACATTATTACAGGTTTTGCTGAAGAAGCAATGAGCTCATGTTCATCATGCAAAGCAATGCCTCACAATAAAAAACTTGGTTTATGACGTGAAAAAAGAGCTTTCCTTGCTTTATTCACAATATTAACATTATTAATTATTGTTAACATTATTTTAATTGTATTACGTGTAAAGGCTATAATCTAAATTAGATATATAAAAAGTAAAAATTTTTAAAAAAGTTAGGGCTACCTAACTTTTTAAATTATTTTAATTCGCGTTTTAACATTGATAATTTAGTTATAAATTCTTCTTTTGAATATATTTCGGTTTTTTCGCTGCCATATTCTCTTACAGCTAATTTGTTATTTTCAACCTCTTGGCGTCCGATAATAACTATAAATTTAGATTTTTGAATTTGTGCATCGCGAATTTTTTTATTTATTCTTTCGTTTCTTAAGTCAACATTAACATTATAATCTAAATCCAAAAATTCCTCAAATAGAGATTGACAATAATCATTTAAATCACTTACAATTGGCATTATTGTAACTTGTCTTGGACTTAATCAAAACGGTAGAATACCTTTGGTTTGTTCCAATAATGTAGCGATAAATCTTTCATAAGTTCCAATTAAGCCACGATGAATTAAAACAGGTGTTTCAAATTCTTCATTATCATTAACAAACTTCATGTTAAATCTATGAGGGAGCAAGAAATCAAGTTGAAGTGTTGACATTGTTATTATTCTATTTAACGCAGTTCTGACTTGAAAATCGACCTTTGGACCATAAAAAGCTGCTTCACCTATAAATTCCTTGTATTCAATGTTTAATTCTCTTAATACTTCACGAAGGTCATTTTCGGCTTTGTTTCACATTTGATCATCCTTAAAGAATTTTTCTTCATCATTTGGGTCCCTTAAAGAAAGTGAAACATGGTCTATTTCAATTTTAAAATCTTTGAGTGCCTGTAGAATCATTTTATAAAGGTGTTTAAATTCAGATTTAATTTGGTCTGGTCTAACAAAAATATGTCCTTCGGTTAAATCCATAGATCTAACTCTTTCTAATCCAGAAAGGGCACCTGATTTTTCATAGCGGTACAACCTAGATTGTTCAGAATATCGTATAGGTAAATCGCGATATGAACGTCTTGTTGAATTAAATAAGATTATATGATGCGGACAAGTCATAGGGCGTGCCACAAGAGTTTCATTATCCATCAATATAGGACTAAACATAACGTCTTGATAATGTGATCAGTGACCACTCATTTCATATAATTTTTTTTCTCCAAAATGAGGAGTTAAAACCTCGGTGAAACCAAATTTTTTATCTAACTTTAAAACATATCTTTGGATTGAATTGTGAATTTTCATTCCATCTTCAAGTCAAATTGGGAAACCTTGGCCCGACAGTTGGCTAAACATAAAAAGGTTTAGATCCTTGCCTATTTTGCGGTGGTCTCTTTCCCTTCTTTCTTTTAGAATTTCTATGTAATCATCAAGTTCTTGTTTAGTTTCTCACGAAGTACCATAGATTCTTGTTAGCATTTTGTTATTAGAATCACCCTTTCAATAGGCCCCTGCAATTGATAACAATTTAAAATGCTTAATTTCTTTAGTATTTTCGATATGCCCACCAGCACAAAGATCTGTGAATAAAATTTCATTAGTTTTTGGGTGTTTGAATTGAAAGAAGGTTATTTCTTTTTTTTCATTTACGAATTTATCATATAATTCTTGCTTGTAAGGTTGATTCTCAAAAGAGAAAAAGTCTTTTTCGACCTTTTTCATTTCATAGCCTTGTTCAGCTAGTTTTTTCATTGTTTTTTCAATTCGAGGTAAGTCTGATTCAAAAATTGGATTTTCAAATTCAAAGTCATAGTAAAAACCCTCCTCGATAGCAGGACCAATTGCCAGTTTTGTATTTGGATACATTTTTAAAATTGCTGCAGCTAATAGATGACTAGTTGAGTGATTTAATTTATTATTTGATTTCATTATTTAAACCTAGGCCTTTCATAAATTTTTTAAGAGTAATTGAAGCGGTTTTTGAAGCCTTTTGTGCTCCTTTTTTTGCTTTTTTTTCGATATCTTTTATTACTTCACTGTATTTTGTTTGAATTTTAGTTAAAAAATCTTTAACTAAGGTGCCCACTTCTTGCTTTAATTCACCATAATTTTTTTCTTTGAAATGTTGTTCAGCTTCCCTTAAGTCTATATCTTTAAGTGAAGAATAAATTGATAATAAATTTTTAATGCCCGGCTTATCGTCTGAGATGTAAATTTTTCCTTCAGAATCAGTAACTGCTTTCATTATTTTTTTATATCCTAATTCAGGATCGTCCAATAAATAAATTGCTGATTTTTCATTTGCATCTGATTTTGACATTTTTTTAGTTGGGTCAACTAGTGACATAATTTTTGCCCCAACTTCCGGTATATATGGCTCAGGAACCTTGAATTTAATATTGAATTTATTATTTAGTCTTTGAGCTATATTTCTTGTTAATTCAACATGCTGCTTCTGATCAATTCCGACAGGCACTAAATCAGCATCATATAAGAGAATATCAGCAACCATCAATGTTGGATACATTAAAAGTCCTGTCGGAATTGTTTCCATACCATTTGAACTTTTTACTTTTTGAGATTTATCTTTAAATTGAGTCATTCTAGATAATTCACCAATAGTTGTATTTGTTAAAATTAACCAGTTCATTAAACCGTGTTCCATAACATCTGATTGAAAAAAAAGGGTCGATTTTTCAGGATCAATTCCACAGGCAATAAATAAAGCGTATATATTTTTACGATTTTCTTCAAGGATATGTGGTTCAATAGGGAGGGTTAGAGCATGGAGATCAGCGATAAATATATAGCTATCATAATTTTCTTGCAATTTAACCATATTTTTTATTGCTCCAATATAGTTTGCTATGGTTAATTTTCCTGTAGCCGTAATTCCACTTAAAACTCTTTTTTTGTCCATTTTGTGCCTTCTTTTTTTAATAAATTCTTGTATAAATTTTATAACTTTTTTAAAAATATCATATTAAATAATTTATTATTTAATAATCCAACATTATAACTTTTTTATGCTTAAATTAAGTTGAAAAAATAATTAATAAATTTTATTTGATATCTTTGTTGAAAATTACTATTAATTAAATGTTTTTTTGATATTAATTTTAAATTAAAATATAATTTAAAAGTAGAAATTTTTAAGTGAAAAAGGTGTTAATATGAACCCAAAAAACAAATTTTTATATATCTTTTTAATCATAGTTACTTTTGGATTTATTTTAATTTATTGAAAGAAAAGATTTAGACAAACCAAACCCAAGAATTATCTCTCAAAGGAAACTAAATTAAGTTTTAATTTTGATGTATTTGTTTCGCTATTAGGTGGAAAAGAAAATATTAAATCGGTATCAGCTACACAAAAAATTTTAAAAATTAATTTTTTTGATAAGACCAAGATTGCTATACCGCAATTAAAAAATCTTGATGGTATAACCGGAGTTGCAATTCAAAGTAAAACTATTTCTTTTGTAGTTGGTAATGTAGCCAAACACATAGAGCACTTAATTAATGAGGTAAATTAAAATGAATAACAATACCAAATATCAAATGTTAATGGCTAATCTGCTAAATATTGATACCTTTGATTCTTCATTGTACAGTTCAATTGATAACGAAAAATATTTTGATGTGTTAAAAAATTTCGGTGAAGAAACTTTTGATCATATATACAATAATTTTAATATAAACTGCACGATTTCTGATATTGCAAATCGGATGATTGCAACAAAGGTTTATGAAGCTAAAAATAAGAATGAAGTAATTGCTATTTTTGAAGACTATAATAAACGAATTCCAGAAAATTTATTTAAGATGCTTGGTACAAATTTTGAAAAAGCAAAAGCCATTATTGTTGCTAGTCAGGAAACGGAGTTTCAAAAATCAGTTGTTAAGTGAAAGAAAATTTTAAATAAAGCGCAAAATATCAATATTGAAACCAATATTTGGCCTTTGCATATAGGCTTTTTCTATATATCAATAAAAACAGAAAATAAAACAATTTATGCTCCATTATTTTTTAAAGAGATATTAGTTGAAGTTAAAAATTCATTAGTCACCTTAAGTTCTAGTTCTGACATAAGAGTCAATAGCAAACTAGTCACGTTCTTGAATCAAGAAGGCTTTTCACTCAATGTTGACTCATTTGATTTTAATAACCTATCAATTCGTGAAGTATTTGAAAGTTTTAAAAATGCTTGAAAACCACTCTTCAATATGCCCTTAACTTTGAAAGAAGGTATTAAAAATTTAACAATTGAAAATATTGAAAATAGCTCAATAGAATTTTATCCCGGAATAGTTCTTGGTTTTTATAATGTTTCGTCGGGATATTTGTGAAATCAAATGAAAAAAATTATTGAAAATGATGAGTTCGATGAGATTTTAAATCCAAATTTTAATAAGAATTTATATCGTGAAAAGGTTAATAGAGTAATTTTTGATAACAAGTTTAAGCTTTTTAAAATTCAAGAAACTAATTTTTCTCAGGATGTTGCAACAATCTCGTCACTATATCAGGATACAATTATTTGAGGTCCTCCTGGGACAGGGAAATCACAAACTATTTCTAATTTAATAACTAATATTATGACAAGAGGCTACACCGCCTTAGTTGTAAGCCAAAAGAAAGCAGCATTAGACGTTTTACGTAGCAGGCTAAAAAAGCTTTCTATTTTTTGCTTATTTGCATTAAATGATAAAAATCTGAGACCTGAGAATTTTTACAAGCCATTGCGTGAATTTATTCATTTGTTAGAAAATTATGAAAATTCAAATGCTGAAGAAGGTCTTAGTGTTTTTAGTGATGAAGATGAAAGTTATGTTGATAATGTAAATTTAATTAAGCAAACTAAAAATATAGATAATATCATTAATTTTTATAGCGCGGTAATGAATGGTAATTTTAGTGTACAAACATATGAAAACCTTAAAAAAATGGATCATAATCTTAAATATAATCAATGTTGCGAATTTAGTGATAAGAAGTTAATTATAAAAAAACTATATGAAAAAAATTTTAATAAGAAATGCACTATTTTTAGTATTATTCCTAAAATAATTAAAAACATGGCGGAAATAATATCGAATGATCAAAGTTTAATGACTATTGATATTGATGAGGCGCTTAAATATGTAAATCTTGTTTCATTTGAAGAAATTACTAATTTTGAAAAACAATATAAAAAAATTCTTAACAAAAAAACCAATTATTTAAATGATGATAAAAATATTGTTAAGATGCTTCTTGAAAAAACATTTGATCGGATGACCAATTTTAGCGATGAGCAAAAAATGCAATATACTTCTTTTGCTATGGCTATAAGAACTGGCCATTTAAAGCCTTACAAGTTTTTTCACAAACATAAGGAGATGATTAAGATATTATTTCCAATAATTATTACTACCCCTGAACTTGATTTGTCGATGTGATCTAAACAGGAGTTTGATTTTGCTATTCTTGATGAATCATCGCAAATGTTTATTGAAAAGGGCATTCCAATTTTATATTTAGCAAAGCGAAAAATTCTTGCCGGTGATAGCCAACAAATGCAACCCACAAGATGATTCTCTGCGACATATAGTTTTGATGAAGAAGATGACTTTGGCAATATTGAATCGTTGCTAGATTATGCTAGGGCAAGAGGTGTTTATTCGCTGCTATTAGATAAAAATTACCGTTCTAAAAAGGCGACATTAATGACTTTTTCATCAAAGCATTTTTATGAATCAAAACTTGATGTTATTGATAACTATGAACTATCAGTTTCTAATGAAAAAGCAATTGAGGTTTTTCAAGTTGATGGAACTTGGGATAATAGCATGAATGTTGCTGAGGGTGAAAAGGTCATTGAATTATGCAAGCAAAATCTTGAAAAATATAACAAAATAATCATTTTAGTTTTTAATGTTAAACAACAAGAATATCTATTTAATAGAATATTCGGAAATGATCCAGAATTAGAAGATGCTCTAAATAGTGAAAAAGTTGTTTTGAAAAATATTGAAAATATCCAAGGCGATGAAGCTGATTTGGTTATTATGTCAGTTGTGTATGATAAAAATACTGCTTTATATAACACATATGTTGCAAGAAAAGGCGGGAAAAATGCTCTTAATGTGGCAATATCACGCGCTAAAGAAAAGGTCTTTGTTGTTAAATCGATTTATGCCGATGATATTGAAATTACAGATCGATCAACAGCTGACATGATAGTATTTAAGGAATGATTAAAATTTCTTGACTTATCAATTGATGAGCAAAAAAATTATTTAGATGAGGTTGAAGATTTTTTGGCTACTAAAATTATTTCATTGCCCGAAGATATTAAATTTAAGGTTGATGTACTAGATGAACTTCGCAATTTTATTGATGACAAAAACCTTCAATTTGAAACAGATTACTCTGTTGGAACTAAAACCATCGATATTGTTTTAATTAATAAGCTTAACAACAAGCTTATTCAAGGATTTATTTTAGATAATTTTTTATATAAGAATGATTATCGTAAATATCTTATTTTTAGAGATAATATTAAGTTTCTTGAATCTAAGGAATATCCAATTATTACTATTTCCGAAATTGAATGGCCAATTATTAAAAATAAGATATTTGCATATTTAGAAGCATTGATATCACAACAACAAGTAGAAAATCAAGCTATTATAGAATTACAAAAAAATAATATGTATGAATTAAAAGAATATAAAGAAGTTAATTTTATTCCTCAATCTGGAGAAGAAGATATGAATATAGAAACTAAACTAAAAGATAATAATATTGTTAGTTTGAAAGAAAATAATATAAAAACAGGTGATGAAACGGCAAAAAACAATGATCATATTGATGACGTCGATGATTTTTATGTCGCAGAAATGGATAATCATAGTCAAATAGCGGTTGAAATTGATGAATTCGAAGAACAAAATAATTATTTGGAAATTCATCCAGATGAGACAGATGATATTGATTCTCTTACTGATGATTTTAAGGTAGAACAATTTAAGCAAGATGATTTGGAAGTTGCTCAGGATAATGAAGATTATTCTTCCGATGTTATTATGGATTTAAATGAAAATACACATGAAGAATTCGAAGATAGTGAAGTTTCATTAAATAATTTATCATCTGATTTTTTGAAAGATGATACCTATATAATTGATCAAGAAAATGATGAAACTATCTCAAAAGCTGAAATTAATGATTTTAAAATAAATTCCAACAAGATAAACAATGAGACGGATGAGTTTAATAATATTGAATTATTAGGATTATCTAGTGTTGAAGAAAATGATTTTGAATTTGAAGAATTAAAAGAAACTAATGTTAGAGCAGATCAGGAAAAACAGGTTGATTTTAAAAAGATAGAGAATACACCGGATAATATAATTGATGAGTTTGGTTTAGTTGATACTGATGAAAAAACAACGGAATTTGAATTTGGGGATTAATGAAAAAAGATAACAAAGATTTGGAATTTGATTGGGTTGATTCGATTGACAAGGATGTTAGCTTTGAAGACCAATTAAAACATAAAAAAGTTGCTCAACGTCTAACGAAAGCAAAGAAGATAAGAAAAATATTATTTTGATCACTTTCAGGTGGTTTGCTTTCTTCTGTTATTATTGCAACAGTCAGTATACAACTTACAAAGCCTAAAAAAGCACTCATTTACTGGTTTAATAGTGTTAAAAAATACTCATTTAATTTAAATAATAAGAAAAACAAAGATGTTAATATAAAAATAAACAACGATATAAAAATTGATGGCACTCCAGAAAGTGTCATGGCTAAAATTATTAATAATAGTGATTCTGATAATATTAGTCTTTTGTTTAAAAAAAATGTTCAAAAAGAAATAAGTGAATATGCAATTTTTGAAAATAAAAATTCTAATGTTAAATGGAAAATTGAATTTGAAAATTTTGTAATTGATACATTATCTAAAAATACATTGTTTGTTGATCTTGTTTTTAAACATCAAGAAGGGACAAATACTGAATTTGTTATTAGAAATTTTCCTATTTATACAACATTAAAAACAAAGCAATTCAATGAAGAAACAATAAAGAAAAAACAAGACCAATTTGATAGTAAATTTATTGAATCAATTAGGAATAAGGTCGCTTATAAGTTGCTTTTACCTATTGATGTAAAAGATAAATTTTCTAATGAAAAAATTAATAGATATAAAGCGGAATTTAGAAAATTTATACAAGACTTTAATGATAAATTTTCTTCTATTAAAAATGACTCATCAAAATTAATTGATTATTCTTGGGCTTTTGGTGAACCACACAAGATAAATAACGGCATTGAACAAATGACGGTTGTATCTAACTTTGTAACAGAAACTAATAATTTTTATTCCCCTATTTTATTTACATCTCCAATAAAAATTGAGGGTTTTGATAATGAAGATTGAAAAACATCAACACGAATAAAATTTAAGGGTAGAATTATTACCTTATCTACAAATAAAGAGAAACTAGGTAGATACCATTCTCAATATGGCATTTATATCGAACCTAACTATGGCAATAACCAAAAGGAAATAGAGTTTGATGTTCCATTATTTTTTGAAAAAGGTTAATAAGAAAAATAGGTTATTATCTGATATGTACCCAGAATCCTGGACACATATTTATTAACTAGGCAACACAAATGGA
>NZ_JBSQAZ010000013.1:0-21691 GCF_053851615.1 Mycoplasma sp. 1890 | reverse complement strand
TATAATTAAACAAATTCAAAATATCGGTGGCTCATTTTTCACGCTAATTAATGAATTTACAAATATTGTTAAAAAAAATAATAAAAAGTTTATAATTATAAAGCAATATATAGTGTTGCCACCATAGCCAAATGGCCAAGGCATAGGTCTGCAACACCTTGATTACCGGTTCGAATCCGGTTGGTGGCTCCATTTAATGCGCCCGTAGCTCAATTGGATAGAGTGTTTGGTTACGGCCCAAGAGGTTGCGGGTTCGACTCCTGCCGGGCGCGCCATTTCAATAAAATGACCAAAAAAACGCGAATGCGTTTTTTTATTTATTTCATTAGATAAAATTAAATTGTGAATAAAATACAATTAATTCACAACTACTTAATTTTAGGAGTACTTAAAAATGAAAGATCAAATGAAAGATAAATTTAAAAATGTTATAGTTAAGACACCAGCTTCTTCAATGACAATGGGAATAACATCGGCTCCTGAATTAGGGAAGCCAATTTATAGTCTAGCTCTAATTCAACACGAAAAATATATTGATGCTTTAAAAAGCTGCGGCGTAAATGTTACCATTTGTCCAAAAAATGAAGATTTTCCTGACTCATGTTTTGTTGAAGATACAGCTGTAATTGTTACAGGAGAAATTGCAATATTATCTAATCCTGGTGCAGCATCACGTAATGGCGAAAAACATGAAATGCTGACATATCTAGAAAAATTCTTTGACAAAGACCACATTTTTAAAATCGAAGCCCCTGGAACGCTTGACGGTGGTGATGTTATGATGGTTAAAGATACTTATTACGTTGGTATGTCTGATAGAACAAACCGCGAAGGCATTCGACAATTTCATAATATTTTAGCTAGTGTAGGAAAAAAATGCATTCCAGTTCCTATGACAGAAATGCTACATCTAAAGACTGGCGTTAATTATCTAGAACATAATAATCTGTTAATTTCTGGGGAATTTATACACTACCCAACATTTAAAGAATTTAATCAAATTATTGTTGATAAAAGCGAAGCATATGCTGCTAATTGCATTTGAGTTAATGAGACAGTGATTGTACCAGAAGGATATCCACATACTCTAAAAGCAATTCAAGATTTAGGAATTTACAGGGTTATTACTTGTGATACATCTGAATATAAAAAATTAGATGGCGGACTAAGCTGCTTATCGTTAAGATTTTAAAACACTAAACTGGGTTCAAACCCAGTTTCTTAATGTTTTAAATATAAAATAAAGCAATGAAAATTATTGCTACATATATATCAAAACATAATTTATATGTTTAATAGGTACTTCTTTATATTAAATAAAGTGATCAAAATGTATTAAAATAAAAAATAAAAGCATGCTTGTGGGTTGCATGCTAATATATTTTTTTTATGAAATATAATTTAATTATAAAGCATATATTTTTTTTATTAATAACTTTGATTAAAAACAATTTAAAAACTCAAAAAAGAGCTTTTTATAGTCATTTACACCAATATTTTCAGGTCTAGACATTGGATGAATATTCAATCTCTTTAATATTAATAAAACAGTGCTTTTATTATATTTTAATATCAAATTATTAACTAATGTTTTCCTCTTGAATTGAAAACATAATTTTAAAAAATCTAAAAAGGGCGATAATTCAAAATCTATATTATCAGCAAAATCAATTCTTACAACCATCGAATCAACCTTTGGGGTGGGATTAAAATCAGAAGGTTTTGCAACAATAACCTTTGAAACATTAGCAATACTTTGAAGCGCAACACTTAATTTAGAATAGGTTTTTGAATTAGGCTTTGCAATTAATCTATCCCCCACTTCTTTTTGCACCATTATAACAGCATGTTTGACATATTTATAATTATCAATTAATTTAAATATAATGGGAGATGTAATATTATAAGGAATATTACCGACAACGACTTTTTTAAATTTTGAGACCAAATCAGCATCTAAAAAATCTTTATTTAAAAACTTAATATTTTTTGGTACTTCCTTGTTAATTCATATATCATATAAATCTTTATCTAATTCATATGCTTCAAGACTTTTTACCTTATCAATCAACAAGTTTGTAATCGCCCCCAAACCAGGCCCAATTTCAATAACGTTTTCATTTTCCACGTCAGCTGATTCAACAATTTTTTGTTGAATTTTTTTATTAATTAAAAAATTTTGCCCAAAACTTTTTTTAGCCCTTATTTGCATTTTCTATACACCAAAAACCTTTCTAACATTTAGTCTTACCTGCTTTACAAGTAACTCCTCATCTATGCCCTTAAGATTGGCAATAAATTGGTATGTATATTTGACATATGGACTAATATTTGGTTTACCGCGCATCGGTGTTGGCGCTAAATATGGTGTATCTGTTTCACACAAAATTCTATCAATAGGAATATTAATAACAGCTTCTTGTAAAGCTCTTGCATTTTTAAATGTTACTACGCCAGAAATTGAATAATATATATTTTTATAAGGCAATGTTTTCTTAACAAAATCAAGATCCCCACTAAAGGAATGAAAAATAATATTTATATCATTAAATTCAGAATTCTTAATTATTTCAAAAGCATCATCTAAGGCTTCACGAACATGAAGCATTGCAGAAATGCCGTGTTTTCTAGCTACATTTAATTGTGAAATAAAACTTTCCTTCTGAATTTCTTTACTTGGAGAATTATCATAATGATAATCAAGTCCAATTTCACCAATAGCAATAACATCATCATTGATGATAGACTCAATAAAATTGCCATCGCTACTTCCAACTGCTTCAGTAGGATGAATCCCGATAATCGGGTGTAAAAATTCTTTATCTTTTTTGCATAAATTAATAACTTCAACTGAATCGTTTTTCGAAGTGCCTACAATAAAAAGCTTTTCCATATCTTGCTTTTTTCAATCTAAAATAACACTATATGGTTCATCATAATATTCCTTAAAAGGATGGGTATGGACGTCTACGTATTTCATTTTATTTTATAACTCCTCCAATAATTGTTTAAAAATTAAAAATATTTTCTCTTTTCATACACTTTTTTTAGTAATATAAAAATTTTCATTTTTATGCAAGAAGTCTGACACTACCTTTATAACAGCAATTCTTATTCCTAATAAATTAGCGCAATGTATTAAAGCACAAGCCTCCATATCTAAGATCCCAATATTTTCAAAATTATCCTTAATTTTTTCAATATCATTTTTAGAAAAAAACCTATCAGCCGACAATAAATCAGTGTTTTTTAGACCTAAAATGCTATTAACTTCCTTAGATAAAATCGAATTTGTCATAAACTTGTATTGATTATTAGGTAATTGGCCTAGCTTGTAATTCGGTAATTTAGTCAGATCAACATCAAAATAATATGAATTTTTAATGATAAAAGCATCGCCAACATTAACATCTAAAATGCAACCCGCCGGCCCAATATTAACAATCTTTTCAACCTGATAATCTTTTTCTTTTAACTTAGCAATGCTTTGTGTTAAGCTAAATGAGGAATTAACCTTACCAACACCGCAATACAATAATGCAAATTCTTTTTTTGAATAATTTGATAAGCACAAATGTAAGCTTGTATTCTCATTTTCAAATAAATTATCTTCCAAAAAGAAAATATTATTTAGAATGTCTATCTCACCTTTTTCAGCTACAACAAATAGGCTAATTTTTTTCATTTTATTTCCTTATAATATAATAATTTATAATAAAAAATTCTTGGGAATTCCAAGAACTTATTATACATATGAATTAAGCTACTAAACCGTATTTTTTTAAAGTTCTAGCATTTTTTGCTGTTACTCTAACAGTTTTCTTTGTGCCATTTTCAGTTAAAACAGTTACTTTTTGCAAGTTAAGGTCAAATGTTCTTTTTGAGGTATTCAAAGCATGTGATCTCTTGTTTCCACTCAATGGTTTTTGACCTGTTAATTGATCTCTTCCTGGCATTATTATCTCCTTAATTTTGTAAAACAGTATCTTTAATATTTTATATTAAATTAATTTTTTTTTTAATTTTTGTTCATATTCACATTTAGAAAATAAATTAAATAAACTAAATTACCTGTTTTTGCCATTTTTAGAGACGCTTATTTTACAATATTACTTTAACAACACTTTAAAGTTAATAATTATTTTTTTAAGTAATATGAAAATTTTATTTTATTATAATTTTACACAGTTAATTACGGAGTATTATATGCTAGAAGCAAAAAATAAACTTAGCAAAAACAATACTATTAACTTAATTTTTGGCATTTTTGTGGGATTAACATCACTGGGTTTTTTGATCCTTAATATTCTTTCATACAAAGAAAAGGACAATTTTGACAATGAAATACCAACTTTATATTTAGTTTTTAAACGTTTTTCATCATTATTTTATTTTACCTATTTATCAAACTTTTTATTAGCTGCAACCCTAATTTCAGTGGCACTAAAACCAGAAAATGAAAAAGCAAAACAAATGTTTTTTATCTCTGTTGTATTAATTACAGTTACTTTTTTAATTTATTGAACCTTAATCTCATATCGAAGGGAAACATGAGAAAACTGAGTTAATGCAATCAAATCCCTAACAACTCATGCAATTAATCCTACCCTTGGTTTTATTGGTTTATTTCTAATTAAAAAACAAATAAAAATAACTTTTAAAACAATTTTAACAGCAATGCTAATTTTGTTTGGATACTTCATGTTTGCATTTATCTTGTACTTTGCTACATTTAATAAAATTAAGGAAAATCATGGTGTTATTATTTATACATTTCTAGATTTTAAAAATCCTTTCTTTTATAAAGGAAATAATAAAGGAATAATTATTGTTTTAGATATATTAATTTTCGCTTTAGGATTTGTTATTCCAATTGCCCTATGTGCTTTTTGAAAGGCAGTATATAGAATTAAATACATAAGCCGCAAAAATAAAAATCTTCAACAATCAAAATGCATAAATATTTCTGAAAATAAGTAGAAATTATTTAATTAAATTTTTAAAAACCAACTTCCGTTGGTTTTTAATTTTGGATACTTATTAGGGCGTTATTCATTAATCGCTTCTCTTATTAAATAGATTTGATCATCAATTCAAACTGTGTCGCCTACTCTAATAGTAGCATTTCGGCCTTTAGGAATTCTATCGTTTATTTTTACTTTGTGAAATGACAAAAATATTTTAGCCATTCCGCCGGTGCGACAAAGGTTTATTTTTTTGAGAAATTGACCCAATTTAATTTCACTTCCGTAAATTTCAATTTTCATTAAAAACCTCTTTGCGGTGTAATTAAATGATAAAGTTTAGGATTTGATTGTGATGTTATAACAATTCGCATCTTATCAGCAGTGAATGACAGCTTTATCTCATCATCAAAACTTTGAATAGCATCTTTTAAAAATTTTGAATTCAACGCTAATTTAAGCTCGCTATCATTATAGCTAAATTTTTGTGTTTTAATCTCGGCATTAGCTATCTCATCACGTGTGGAAGATATTGTTAAAATATTGTCATTAATATGTAATCTAATCTTATTATAATTTTCTGAAATAATAACCGATGCCTTGTTTAATAAACTATTTAGCTCCTTTTTAGTAATAATCAATTCATAAGCGAATGATTTCGGAATAATTCTAGATACGTCAATATAAACTTGGTCAACGACTTTTGATTCGATCACTGTTCCGTCTAACTCAAATAATATTTTTTGATCTGAAATATTCAAAATAACATCACCACTATAATCAAAATTCAAAACATCTTTTAAATTCTTAGCAAGTATTGATATATTAAAATTAACATCATCAGCAATTTCAGCAATTTCTTCAGCATAACGGTATTTGTCGGTTGCAACTAATTTAAACTGGTTATTTTGAGCAGATATATTGATACAACATAAAATAATATTTGTTTCAAGTGTCGAAGCTGAAACAGAAACATTTTTTACCATATTTTTAAGTTTTTGTCAACTAATTTTGACTTGGTCACCATAAACAGAAAAATCAATAACTGGATATTCAAAAAGATTATATAAATTTATTGAAAAACGTTCGTTTTCAGTGATTAATTCAAGAGTATTTTCCTTTGATTTCAAAATAATATCGTTATCTAACTTTTTGACTATGTTTCTAAATAATGAAAGATCAACAAGAATTTTGCCGGGAAGAATAATTTCAGCATCAAGCGATACATTTATGTCGTGTTTAATGCTGATTGATCCGTTTGATCCAATTAATGTAATTTTATTTCCTTCAGCACTAAGTAATATGCCTTTTAATTCTGGCATAAAAGGATTGGCATCTATTGCTTTTGCCACCCTTTCGATAGCAGCATCTAATAAAAGTTTATTAATCTTTAATTCCATGAAATCTTACTCCTTAAATTGTTATATTACTTTTTTTAATGTATTTTGAATTTTTTCAATAGCAGTTTTTATAGCAGAATTACTTTGTAAATTAGCATCAACTCAGTTCAAAGAAGCAATAACAGTAGAGTGTGCTTGATCCCCGACAATCTTACCTATTTCCTTCAAAGTAAAATCAAAATTATGTTTCAATAAATAAATAACTATTTTTCGAGGCATTACAACTTCTTTAACTCTTGTTGGGCTAGATATTTTCTTTTTATCAATGCCATAGTATTTACTTACTGTTTCAATAATTTTTTCAGGGGTTATTGTTTCAGCAGCTTTTGTCACATTTTTAAATATATTTTGAATTGTCCTTAAATCATATGTAAAGAAATCATCACCATCAGCAAATAATTTTATGCGACTTATTGCTCCTTCAAGCGCTCTAATTGATGAAGAAAAGTTTCTTGCTATATATCTAAATGATTCCTCTTCTCATAAATCGGGGTTTACATCATTCTCTTTAAGTTTAAATTTTAAAATGCTAATAACATCCTCGACACTTAAATCATTAATTTCAGTTATTAGCCCGCCCTCAAATCTTGTCAGGAATCTTTGCTCAAAGCCACCAAGTTGGTTCGGTTGCTTATCAGCACAAAAAATAATTTGATTTTTTTGTGTCTTCATTGTGTTAATAATATTAAATAAAACATTTAAGGTACTTTCTTTATTACCGTATTGTTGGACATCATCAAACATTAAACAATCATAAGAAGTCAGTTCGTCAACAATTTTATTAATTTGCTCTTGATTTCTTGATTTAAGTTGTTCCACTAACTTTCGGGTTAGATTGTCCGGATTTATGTATAAACATGTTTTATTTTTCTTCTTAAATTCATTGCCAATAGCATGTAATAAATGTGTCTTGCCTAACCCACTACTCGAATAAATAAATAAGGGATTAAAACTATCGTTATATTCATTACAAATTTGTTTAACCGCCTTAAAAGTTATCTTGTTAAAGTTGCAAATAAAATAATTGCTAAACGTTAAATCATTTTTAACATTAGTTATCTTTTCAGAATTAATGAACTTATGAGCTTCCTCATTATCAATGATCTTTTTTATTTCATTTATAGATGAAATCAAAACAACTACTAATTTTTTTTCTAGTGTATTAATTACTGCTCGTTGAATAGTTTGAAGATATGTTTGTTTAACATAATCAATAATATATGTTGGTGCTAAAATATAAGCATTATTTTCATCGGTACTAATTAGTTGAAGACGAGAAAAAAAAGTTTCATAAACCATTTCATCGCTAGAGTTATTTTTAAGTTCATTTTGAAGTATTTTATTCTCTACATTTAGATTCAATTGAGCTTCTTGGTATTTCATATAAATATAAATTATATTTTAAATTGATGCAAAACTATTTTTTTTAATTAAACATAATGTATTTACATACATTTTATTAACACTTTTATTATTATTTTTCTTTCTTAAATTAAGTTGAAAAAAATAATAAAATAAATTATCAACAAATAAAGATACTTAAATGAGTAGTTTGTTAAAAACTTTTATTAGAGGTTAGCTAAAAAACATAAAATAACGCTAAAGTAAATTATTAATTAATAATTAATAAAATGCAAGGGGGATTTTTGCTTTTTTGGTAAAATAATATAAGTATTTTTACATAATAAATATTTTTGAAAAGGAGAGAAAAATGAAAAGAACATACCAACCTAAAAAACGTAAACATATTAAGGTGCATGGTTTTATGGCTAGAATGCAAACAAAAAATGGCCGTAAAGTTCTTGCAGCAAGACGTGCAAAGGGAAGACATAAATTAACTGTATCAGATGAAAAATAATTTGATGCTTTTTGTTTTAACTTTAAATTAATAATTTTGCATTATGAATAAAAAAAATACTGTTAAAAAAAATTGAGAATTTCAAAAAATTCTTAATGGACATAATCAAGTCATTTCACGAAATTTAATTGTTTATTTTACTAAGTCGCAATTTTTCAGATGCGGAATTTCAATTCCAAAGCAGTTTGCTAATGCTGTTGAAAGAAATCACTACCGCAATCAGATCAGATCGATTCTAAGAAAAATGGACATAAGTCAAATTAATTACGACACCGTTATAATAGCAAGAAAAAATTTTCTCCATCTCAATTGAGAGGAAAAAAACAAAGCTATTCACAAAATCTATGAAAGGATAACCGATGGCAAAAAGAAGTAGTTCTAAGCACTATGATTCTTTTCGGATTAACCAATCTCCTATTGATAAGCAACCAAAGGCTGTCTGAAAAAAAGTTTGAAAATGAATTAGGGTTGTTCTAATATTCATCATTATTTCTATCGGCCTAGTAGGTTGCGTGCAATCAATTGCAACAAAATCGGGAACTAAAGTTGGTTCAGGACAAGAAATATATACAAAGAACGACTATGTTTCACCAAACATCGCAACACTAAGATGGAATAAAGATCGCAATGAATTCTATGTTCCAAACATCAATACAGAAACCGGTATAGTTGCAAATACTTATCTTGGCCTAGAAGATCACGAACAGATTAATCAGTTAAGAAAACAAGATGCTCAAACCGGTGGACAATATGGTATATATGGTGGTACATCATTTGCATTGCAATTACAAAAGCCAAAAAATGACAATGCTGCTTTATCAAACAAGCCAGATGATTGACAAAATATCTCTAACATCGAAATAAAAAACGAAGATGGGCATAGAGGTGTCATCTATGGTAATGGTTTAAACAACATTTATCTTAATTTTGGTAATAGTAAAGGTGAAGGAAAAACAAAAGCATATACCCCTGTAAGTAAATTAACCGATATTTACCTACCTAACTCAATTGTTTTTGAAACATATGAGAAAAAAGTTAAGGTTCCCGGTTCAAATGAAACAAGAACAGAATTTGTCACTGACTATTCACACGTTAAAGATTTAAACCTCTCAAGAGTTGAATTAACTGGTGTAAATGGTTCAAATGTTTATAACGTTTTTCTAGCGGATATATACACAACATTATTAGCAGAAACATTTAAGATTTGAGTAGACCAAGATAATAATAGATCTGATTTCGCCAAGGCAATCTCTAAAAAATCAGGAAAAAGCATTTCTCAATTAAGAGCGTTAGATAAATATAGTTTAATTAGCGAATGGAACAATTTCATTCTTAGTTATAAAAATTCAATAGGTCCCGCAAAGGGAATTAGCGAAGAAGAAGGTAAAGAATTAAATAAAATCTTTCTTTCGGTTTCATCTGTTATGAAAAACTATGCTTCATTAACCTCTCTAAATGAATCATTATTTAAGGTAAATGATAAAAAAATCGGTAGGGAAATCAGCGTATTTAACTTTTCCTCAATCAATGATGCAGGAAATTATGCTCCTGATGCCTGAAAATTTAAATTAATGGCCTCAGATGCATTTGTACCCAACAAGCCAATAACTACCTATAAAGAGCACTGGGAACAAGGTCCTTTTTATGGCTTCTTTGTATATCCAGTTGCTCAGTTTATGAACTCCATAATTAGACCGTTAGGAACTACTGGATGAAGCGTGGTACTGGCGTTGGTTATCACAGTTATTTTTGTTAGAATTATCACTTTCTTCCTTACAACTAAAACAATATTTAGCGCAAGTAAGATGGAAGAATTAAATCAAAAGAAAGCAAAGATTGAAGCTAAATATGATGCTTATAAGGGTGATAAACAAATGAACCAACGTAAGCAAATGGAAATTAGTGAATTATACAAAAAAGAAAAAATTTCACCGCTCTCACAACTTGTCTCATCATTTATAACCCTCCCAATATTAATTGTTGTATTTAGAATAATTTCAACTTCTCCAGAAATTAAACAATCCACATTATATACAATACAGCTTTCAGCTACTTCAATTTATAGAATATTTAAAATTGGTGAGCTCCAATATTTACCGATTGTTGTTCTGTCAATTGCAGTTCAATTAATAGCTCAATTTATGCCTAAAATTCTTAAACTAAAGAAGAAGAAATCACTTCAAGCTGACGCCTATCAACGGGCTGCAATAAAAAAATCAAATAAAAAGGCATTTCTAATTCCAATTATATTTGCTTTTATAGGGATATTTTTTAGTGCTGGTTTGCAAATATACTGAATAATAGGTGGTATATTTACAATTCTTCAACACGTTGCTGTTCATTACATTCAAAAAACAAGATGATATAAAAATAAATTGCAACCTTTCCTATTCAAATAATTTAAATATAAAAATAGCGGGCTTTCTTGAAAAAAAGCTCGCTATTTTTATAGTCTATTTTTTTAATTTGTTTCCATGCTTTTCTTTTTTTATTTTTTGATGCAAATCATACATTTTAATAGCAGAAACTATCATACAATATAACGACAAAAAAGGAATAATAAATATTGCAGACAATAAGAAATAAATATGTAGTCTTGCATTATTGTTCTTTTTAGCATATTTCAATCCTAAAATAGATGAACTAATAACGAAAACTATACTAAAAATAAATAAAATTGTTATTACAATATAAACCGGATTAGATGTTCATTTTCCATAATTATTTTCATTGCCATTCAGGTATATAGCCAATAAAATGCTAATAAATGCACACAAAAAAACAATAAAACAAATGCTAGCTCATGACTGCATCTTATACAATTTGCCAACATAATTATTCTCAGATTTATCAATTTGTTCCATAACATAACTCCTAAAGTTATTCTACCTAATCACAATATAATATATAATTTTAATATTAATTTTTATTTTGCTAATCAAAAAATGTAATTCATTTTATAAATAAAGAAGGTATAATGAAACTAAAAGACTATATCTCGATATATTTTCTTAAGACCAAAAAAATTTCACAGAAATACCGCAAAAACGAGACAGTAACACTACAGTTTTTTCAACGTCACAATAATGTAAAATTATGTGGGATAAATGAGGTCATTAAATTGTTGTGTAAAAACACTGATACGTCTAAATACACAATAAGATATCTTGAAGAAGGGTCAATAATACATAATAGAGAAGTCGTACTCGAACTAGAAGGACATTACTATGATTTTGGCATTTGAGAAGGTATTATAGATGGCATTCTTGCCCGGCAAACTTCAATTGCCACAAATGCACACAATGTTATTAAGGCAGCTAATGGAAAAAATGTTGTAAGCATGGCTGATAGATCAGATCATTATATAAACCAGCTAAATGATGCGTATGCTCTTAAAGTTGGTGGAATATATAACCATTCTACTCTTGCATCATCCAATTACGACCTAAAGCATACGTTTGGCAGTATGCCGCATGCCTTAATTCAAATGTTTGAAGGAGATATTGTTAAGGCAATTAAGTCCTACCATAAAACATTTCCAAACGATGACCTTTATGCTCTTGTTGATTTTCATAATGATGTTATTTCAGACTCACTTGCCTGCTTAAAAGAATTTGGCAAAAAACTCAAGGCAGTAAGAATTGACACCTCGAAAGCATTAATTGACAAAATGTTTATTGAGGGAGAAGCAGAATATGGCGTTACCCAAAATCAAGTAAAGAGATTAAGAGAAGCTCTAGATAATAACAATGGAAAACATGTTAAAATAACTGTTTCATCAGGATTTAATGCTAAAAGAATTAAAGAATTTGAGGATGAAAATACACCGGTAGATACATACGGCGTTGGAGCATCGTTATTGAAAGTATGAATAAATTTTAGTGCCGACGCAACTAAATTAAATGATAAATATATCGCAAAAGAGGGAAGAGGATATCTAAAAAATAACAAACTTAAAACTTATAGAGGGGAAATTATTTAATGGAAGAAAATCACAAGAAAAAAATAAAAGATAATATCTTTAATTTTATTGGCTACTTAGTTATTTTTCTTTTTTTAGCAATAGGAATTATTTTGTTTTTAGTTGCGTCTCATGTTTTTGGTTCTATAGGCAGAGGAGGAACTATAGCATCATATATCTTTGGCTCAATTTCGCTTATTTTATTTATCCTAATAATAATAAAAATATTTCTAATTATTGCTTCAGAAAACAAATACGCAAAAAACGCAATTGATGTCAATAAAATATTTGAGGGCGTAGAGCTAGATGAAGAAGAAAAAAACACCCACAACTTATTTTTAGAAGAATATCATAAAGAAATATCAAGTCTAAACATCTACTTTGGTGCCTTTGTTTTAATTGAACAAAAACATTATAAAAAAGACATTGATATAAATCATCCAAAAGTAAGAATGCTTATTGAACAAATGATTATTGATGGTATAAAAAAATATGGTTTTTTTGACCTATATCTTGTAATTGAGTTTTCAAAGACAATTAATAAAAAATTTATTTGAAAAGGCGACCATAAAAAGTATAAAATCTACTTTGAATATATAAGAAAAATATATCACATTGCCGATGATTACATTTATAACAAATATTTTATTAAATAAAATTAAAAATTTATAAACAACATTACCTGACCATTATATTTGGTCAGTTTTTTTATAATTGATGCTATGTTAAAACAAAAAAAAGGCCCGAATCATATATAACGATTTGGGCCTTGGCTTTTTTTGTAAAATAAAGTAAATTATTGGTTAATTATTTTTATCATAATTTTCAGAAATGGTTATTTCATGTTCCAAATCGGCTACTATTTGGGGGATTAATGATGCGTCGCTAATTTGAGCACCCGACGCGCGATGATGACCGCCACCACCCCACTTAACAGCTACGTTTCTTACGCAGGCACCATTCGATCTAAATTCACATCTAATTTGATTTTCCTTTTCTTGCGTAAAAAATACTCATGCCTTGTTATCATCAATTGAGGAAAGCAAAAAAGGTCGATTTGCTTTTAATGGGTCATAAATCCCAAGTTTCTTCTGATCCTTTAAGGTAAAGTAAAATGATACAACGCCATTTTTTATATTCATATTTTGTTGAACAAAAGCGTTTATTTTAATATCCTCCAATGTTTTTTTGGCCATATTTTCATGTAGTAAATCTTTATTAGCGTTATGAGATCATAATCAAGCAACTAAAAACATTGTCTTATCATCAGTTAGGTTAGTTGTAAGTCTAACTGAATCTGTATAAATTCCTAAATATAAATATGTTGCTGCTTGCGCATTAACTTTTCAATTTAATCCATATGCAATTTCAGCCACCTGTTGTGCCGCTGCAGGAGAGTACTTATCAACTCAAACCAACGAAGCATTTAAGTCGTCATCATTAGGATGATGATCAATTCTAATAACATCATCAAACAGATTATTATCTAAATATTCACGGCACTCTAATCTTTCTTTAAAATTAGCATCAACAATAATAGCTAACGAATTTTCAAGTTTCTTAAATTCCAATTTATCCATTGAAAAATCAAGGTATGAATAAATTCCTTTGGAATCACCGATAGTATAAACATTTTTATTAGGAAAATTTTCTTGAATTAAATGCTTCATACCAAATTGTGAACCTAAACAGTCACCGTCAGGTCTTATATGATGAAAGATTACAATATTTTGGTACTTTTTAATTTTATCTTCAATTTTTTTAAATATTTCTAATCTTTCAGAACTAATTTTGATCATTTTTTAAAACCTCAGCCTTTAAGTCCTCAATTAGAGATTTCATTTCGCGTCTAGAATGACATGTTGCTCCAGCAGCAACTTCATGGCCACCACCAGGTTGGTATTTTTCACAAATGTGATTAATTCATATACCGTTTGATCTAACTCTAGCTCTAATATTGCCGTCGGGAAGATCGATAAATAATACTCAAATTTTGCAATCTCCGATGTTTGCTAAAATGCCAACATCATTAGCTTCATTATCATTTAAATTAAATTTTTCCTGAATCTTCTTAGTTACATGAAAATATAAAACCTTTCCATCACTCTTATAATTTAATAAAACATATGCAGAAAATCTAACTTTTCTTTCATCCCTTTTAGCAAGATCAAAATTAACATCCCATACTCTAAAATTATTGCCCTCATGTAAATAAGACATAACATCAAATGTTCTTTTTTGAACATATTCATATTGAAATCTTCCGGAATCTGTATTAATACCTAAATAAGTATATTTTGCTGCCTTATCAGTAACTTTTCAGTTGGACATCATCGCAATATAAGCAACTTGCTCAGCTGCTGCTGCAAATGTTGGATCTTCTCACGTATAGTCATATTCAATATCTGGATTAACAGGATGATGGTCAATTCTTAATAAATGAGTAAAGTTTTTATCAAGAATGTATTGCGCAAATTGAATCCTATTTGATGAGTTAGCATCAACAACAATGCCTAATGAGTTTTTGAAATTTTCTTTTGGTACATCCTCAAATTTATCAAAATCTCATTCAAAGAATGGAAATGCACCAATATTATCACCAAAAACGAACACTTTTTTTTCTGGGTAATTAGTTTTTATCAATTCTCTCAAACCAAACTGTGAACCCAAACAATCACCGTCAGGTCTTATATGATGAAATATAAAAATATTATCATGAGATTCAATTGCTTGTTTAGCAATTTCTCAAGTATTCTTTGCCATTTTTTCTCCTAGTAATTAAAAATTAATTATTTAAAAATTTAATTGATTATTTTATTTATTATTAAATTATAAAACATAATAAAAATAATCAACCATTTTATGATAACTAAACAATTATCAAGGTTTAGCCTAATTCAACTAGGTTGCCATGTTGATAAAAAAATAAATAAATTTAAAGCGTAAAAAAATCTAAATTCTAATATTGCTATCTAAATCTAATATCTTTTAGTCAACAATTATTCATACTATTTTATAAAATTAATTCTTTTTTATATGCCCTAATAACTGAATGATTAGAATTCAAAAATTCATAGTCATATTTTTCATCTTCTAATAGGTTTGAAATAGCAAATTGAAGGGTTTTGGTGCCATTACCAACAATAATATCTACATATTCCATAAATTCATTTTGGTCTAAAGTAAATAAAGCGTTCAAAACATTAATAGATGCTTCATCACTAGTCAAACCGTGTAAATCAATCTCTAATGAATATAGATTCATATTTTAATACTCCTTTTGACAATTTGGACAAAGGTAAGTTCCGCGCCCATTGACCTTAATTTTTATAGTTTTATTTTGGCATTTTAGACATGACTTTATTCTATCGCTGTGAATCATTAAATAATCTTGATAAGAACCTATCTCGTTATTAAAACTTTCATAGGTATGAATAGTTGTTCCCCCTAGTTTGTAGCTCTTATCCATAATAACCTGGCCTTTTTCTAATATCTCTTTAAGTTTAGCTAATGGGATATTTTTTGATTTACTCAACGGGTGTATAGCGCACGCAAACAAAGCCTCATCAATATAAATGTTCCCAAAACCTGCAACATATGATTGATCCAGCAACTTAGTTTTAATAGAGCTTTCACTACCCTTCAATTTCTCAAAAAGTTCCTCGATGTTAGTATCTTTAGGTTCGAGTGCCACTTTTGATAAAGGTAATTTTTTTTCATAAGTTTCACTATCGCGCAAGTAAAATGTGCCAAACATTCGGCTATCAAGATAATGGAGCTCGCTATTATCTTCAAATACAAATTTAGCAACTAAATGTTTATGGTTCTCATGTGGTTTTTGATAATAACGATATTTTCCTTCCATTCTTAAATGAGATAACAAAATTAAGTTGGTTTCGAATTGAAAAATAATATGCTTACCCTTATTTTTGACTTGAGTTATCTCATGCCCCCGTAAATTATTCTTATATGTTGAAGGCGAACACTCCTTAAAAAGATGCGGTTTAATAATTTCTAGGTCCTTAATTTTTTTATACAAAATGACCTCATTTAGGTTTTTAACAACCACTTTTACTTCTGGTAATTCAGGCATATTACTATTATATACTTTTAGATAACATAATGTAATATAATAAAAGTATGACAAACAAATATAAAAAATTATTTATTTCAACAACTGATACCGTTTTAGGGATCGGCGGCGCTGTTAACGATGAAACTAAAGATTTAATTTATGAAATAAAAGGCAGAGATAGAAACAAAAAACTAATTATTTTAGTATCCTCTATTCACCAGGCACGAATGTTTAAACAATGAAATCCGCAAGCTGAGCAATATGCTAAAAAATATTGACCAGGCGCAACAACGTTAATCGTTAATGACCAAGGTTTTAGAATGCCAAACCATCCCTTGTTACTTGAATATCTTGAAAAAAATGGGCCAGTATATATGTCGAGTTGCAATATATCAAATGGGCCAGTATGCAAAAATATTGAAAATGCAAAAATTCTTTTTCCTGAAATAACAAATGTTTATAACTTTGGAGAAATGAGTCAAAAGCCTAGCCAAATAATTAGAGTTGAAGACGGTTTAATTTTAAGGGAGTAAATTTTATGGACAAAATTGTAAAGATAACTAGTGATCACGCTGGACATGAAGCAAAGATTAAGCTCGCTAGCGAGCTAAAAAAAGAAGGATACAAAGTAGAACTTTTTGGTTCAACAAGTTCATTGTTGCCAGTCTCGTATACTGATGTTGGAATAGAATTTGCAAAGGAAACAAAAAGAGATCTTAATAAGGAGAATACAAAACTTATTGCTTTTTGCGGCTCAGGAATTGGAATATCTATGGCTTTAAATCGGTTTAAAGATATAAGATGTGCTAGAGTTACAAATGAAGAAGAAGCGAGATTATCAAAAGCCCATAATAATTCAAATATCTTGTGTATGGGAGGAAGATTATTAAAAGATAACGAAATTCTAAACATGTTTCATGCATGAGAAAATGCAGAATTTGAAGGCGGAAGACATCTTATTAGAATTAGTAAACTAGGCGAACTTGGCCAAGATGAATAATTTAAATGTATAAAATGAACAAATCAGGACTAAAATTAGCCCTGATTTTTAATCTTATTTTATCGACCAGGCAACATAAACTGACAAAAAATATTAATTTTTTTTAAAAAATAAAACGCATACTAAAAAAAGTATTACAATAATTTAATTTATCAAAATTTAAATGGGGTTTAAGAATGAAAAAAATAGAACTTAAAGAAAAAATAAATTATATTTCTAAATATGTTGATGATTTCAATGAATTGCATAGTACAGATATAAAAATTATTATCAAAGGGTCTGCTGTTTTAAAGTTAAATGAACTTATTAAACGCAATCCCAATGACATTGATATTTGTTTTTTTAACAATGAAAATTTAGAAACAAAAAGAACATTTATTAGATATATTACAAAAATTGGAGACTTCAAGCTACTAAGAGAAGATGATAACCTTATAACAATTGAAAATCTTGAATTTGGAAAGGTTGAATTTATTCTTTTTGAATATCTTCATGTTGATTGATTAAACAAAATTGATAGCAACCTTTACTTTGTAAATTCTGATTTTATGATTATTGGAAAAATCTTAATGCTTACATATGTTATGTCATCGTATTATCCACACAATGATAAGATGGAAAAAATCATTGCAACAATAAGCGATTTAAATCACCTTGATAATCTAACCTCATTTCTAGATAACTTCAAATTAAACAATTATAAAACCCTAATCATGAACCTCATCAATAATTCAACTCTTATTTTTATCTACTATAAATATAAGGAATTTTTATGATGAAAAAATGAATATGAAGACTTCGAAATTCAAGATCCCGGCTTGTTGCAAACTTTTAATAAGGTAAAACATATATTCAAACAAATAAATAATGATAAAGAAATTAGTGACTATATAAACTTCAATAGCAAAATAATAGAAAGCTTTTATTTAAATTTTTTTACTGAATACCAAGAATTTGACGCAACAAAGGATTTTAGAAAATTAAAAAGCACAAATATGATTTTTAAGACAGATTACTCTTGCCAAGATAGCAATAGAAGTTCTTACTCAATAAATAACTTTAATTTTGTCGAACAAAATCAAAATAGTAAAATTAATTCTTTTATACTAAACTGGTTTATTAACAATTACCAAATTAAAAATAATAAAAAGGTAAATAATGAATATATTTTTGATTTAAAAATCTCTAATGATAGCAAGTGAGAAAATCAAGGCATTTTAGTAAATTCAGATAACCAAAATAGCATTAAAACTAAAAAGATCTTGTCTATACTTAGCAAATATAGCATTCCCTATAAAATTTCCTTAAGTAAAGAATGAGCCGCAACCTGCAAGCAAGAAAATGAAATCGTTGATTTTATCATTAGCATTCCAGGGGATTTAGAAACTGATATAAATGTTAAAATTAACATCATAAACATTGTTCATATGATTCAAATAATTTATGTTTTATACAAGGAACTAAACAATGATTAATAAAACAAAATATGCCAGTTCTTTAATTATTTCAATGATTGGATCTGAGGCTTTTAAACTTGGGACAGCAATTTATATCTATAAGTTCACAAGTAGTTTTTGGCTTGTTTCCCTTTTATATTTACTAATTCAAATACCGGTCTTTATTTCATATCTACTAAATAAAAAAATTGCTTCAAAATTAAAACTAAAAAATATACTTATAGCAACTGACTTTATTAGCGTAGGTGTGCTAATGGTCATATTAATTAGTTCTTTTTTCTTCATAAAAAATAATTCACTCCAGGCTTTTTCAATATTTTTATTAATAACTAACATTATATTAAATATCATACACTCATTTAGATTCATAGCCCTTAAGTCAGTTTTATATTATTTATCAAATAACAATAAAGATATAAAAACTTACAACGTTTTAACGACTATCGCTACTGCGCTAGCTTTTCTATTGGCATCAATGTTTTCATTTGTATTATTTACTAAATTACCTTTTTGGTCATTAATTGTTATGAATATGATAACTTATTTAGCATCAGGGATTTTATACTTCATATTAAAGTTAAATAAGGAGCCATTGCAAACAACACCAACTATTAAAAATAATGTAGACAATTTACAACTTGAACACAACAAAAATTACAACATATGAAAATGAGTTTACACTATTGCATGTAGTCTAATTGTTGGAATATTTCTTTTTCCACGAACAGCGGGAATGTCTCAATTTTTTAAAGCTATTTCATTTAATGCAGAAGAATGATCATTTATATTAAATATTATATTCGGATCTTTTGGCCTGATTGGAAGCCTAATTTCTTTAGTGATAAGAAATAAAGATATCAAACTAAGATGAATTTTATTAGCTATGAATATTGTAATTCTAGTAGTTATTCCTATTTTATTTATATCAATTAGTAATTACATTAAAAACATAATTTATTTAGCAATAATAGGTATGCAACAACTATTTTTCTCACTATTTATTGCCATTTTTTACACAAATACATATTTGCTTTTTAAAGAAGACAAATTTAAAAAAAATACAATATGAACATTAATTTTTAAAGTTATTTCATCGTCTTTAATTATTTTATTATTAACTCTAATAACATATCAAATCAACTATTTTGTTACGTTTACCGTGTTCGCAGCATTAATACTAGTTACAAGTATTGTAATTGCAGTTTCGGAAATATTTTTATCTAAACACAAAAAGAAAGAAATGTTAATTAAAAAGCAACAAGCAAACAAATAAAATACATATAAAAAATATAGTTAAAAAATTAAAGAAAAATCATAAATATATCTTAATTTAAAATGGGTTTATGATTTTTTAATCTTAAAACTGAAAAACTCAAATAAAACACACTCCTTTCGGAATGTGTTTTATCGTTTTTTATCCAAACTCGGGATCATATCACCTTCTTGATATTATTAAGATTCAACTCTTGAAGTGTCAAATTTTCCAATAATATTATGGACTCTGGATACAGTCATCCATGCTGCAGGGTCTGCTAACAGGATTTCATTTTTAATAATATTTTGCTCTAAATAAAGTGCAAAAGTCTCAATTCTAACAGTTTCAGTATTTGTATAACCGGCAGTAAGCTTATCTATATTATAACCATGTCAATAATTAATAATTTTAAGACGGTCAATAATTTTGTCTGGGTTTTTTGTATATATTTCAATTCTAATCTTACGATATTTAGGAAAAATGAGATCAATAAATGAAATGTAAATAAAAACATATGCAAAAAAACTTAAAATTCTTAAAATTAGTGCTGCAATATTAAATGGTCTATCTGATGATACTCCTAATAACTCAACAATGCTAATTGTCACAATTGAGAATGCTCCAAAAATCAAGGCAACAATTGTTGAAATATGACCCACTGATTTTTGTTTAACTCTAGAAATATAATAAATTATAAAATCTCCGCCAGCAGTAGAAGCTGAATTTTTTCATGAAATACCACTTGCTGATCCAGCCATACAAGCACCAATAACGGCATAAACAATAATTGGCCATGTTGGATTGGCGTAGCCATTTTCAATAATATTTTTAAAATGATTTAATTGGTTAAATTGAGACTGGGTAATTTGATGTATATATCCTAACTCTTTGATTACGCCTGCCTCTAAAGAATTATTAATGCTTAATAAATATAGACCATCTTGAGATGTTGGATTTGTATTAATTCATTGGAACAAATGACGATATGAATTTTGATAAGTTCCATATGATTCCCAAGGAATTAATGATTTAAATTCATTTGTAAAACGGGAATCAACTGGAGAAATTCAATTAATATAATAAATCGAAATTTTATTAAAGAAATGTCCAATTGGCCCAATTAATAATATCGATTGAAACGCAACTTGCCATAATAATCAGTATGTCGTTAAAATCATAAATAATCGTGAATTTTTCTTTCAAAAAGCAATTATTAAGGGTAAATTCATAAAGAAATAAATAAAAGCAAAATATGGTGCAGTTGATGAAACTGTAAATGTAATTGCTTGAACTATAGCTGAAACCCCGGTTGCAACCGTTGCCGCCTTAGCTAAAAATGTTGCGATAGCTATATTGTATAAGATGGCTGAACAAAAAACAAAGAACATTTTCTTAGGAAACTTTTTTCATACATTAAAGAAATTAACTCCATAAGGATTTATTTCATAAGGTAATTTTGAAGGGTTCTTTTTACTTTTTCGCTTTTTTTCCTCATTAGATAATGCTATATATTCTTCTGATTTAAGTTGTTTTTGTTTAGCTAAATCTATATTCTTTTGTTCTGGACTTTGGTTATTAATTTTGCACGTCTTTTTCATATGTCCTCAATATAATAGAAAATAATAACACTTTTTTAAAAAATAAAATGATTATGTATTAATATACACATTAATTAGCGTGAAAAATGAGCCACCGATATTTTGAATTTGTTTAATTATACA
>NZ_JBSQAZ010000012.1:0-31389 GCF_053851615.1 Mycoplasma sp. 1890 | reverse complement strand
TTTTAAAAAATTAAAATTGACGTTATGGTATTCGTATCCAGTTTTCAAAGAACTATCTTAATATTTGTTAGCAAAAAAGCTACAATTACTATTATACGCTTTTTATTTTTTTTAATAATATTTTTTTATTTTTTTTAAAAAATCTTAGATATTACTAAATTAGTTTAATTAAAAACTAATCAAGCAAAAATAGAAAGCTTATATATTATATATAAAATTTTTTTATTTTTGAAATTATTAATAAAAAAATATAATCTAATATAGATAATATCTTTTACTAAAAAAGTCAAGTATAACTTATTAAATATAAAACACCAAGTCAACAACTTGGTGTTTCTAAAATTATTTAATTTTATCATTAATAACATTTTTAAGAACTTTTTCTTCCTTATAAAATCCACAATATCTACATGCTTGGTGAGGAATAATTGATTGTTTGCAATGCTTGCATTCTACTAACGTAATAGGACTTAATGCATGATGACTTCTTCTTAAATTTTTTCTTTGCTTTGAGGTTTTTCTTTTTGGAACTATAGCCATAATTTATCTCCTATTTTTATACTAATTTAATAATTGCCATTTTAGCATTATCGCCAGCACGGTTATTAATTTTAATTATTCTTGTATATCCGCCATTTCTTTGGGCGTATTTTGATGCTAGAACATCAAATAAATATTGTAACGAATCTTTGTTTTCAACTTTTGAAGGAATAAGTCTTAAAAATTTAGCTGCTTGTCTTCTGGTTGAAAGGGTATTTTTCTTTCCGAGTGTAATCATCTTTTCTGCATTTGATCTAATTCTTTTAGCTCTTTCAAGAGTGGTTTTAACTTGACCGTTTACCAATAAATCGGTAACTAACGATCTTTCTACATGGTTTCATCATTCAGTATTTCTACGAAATAGTTGTTTTGGGTTAGCCATTATTCTTCTCCCTCATCTGATTTTTTAAGTTGTTCTAGTGAATCTATCGTGGTGTCGCTTTCGAAATCAGCATCATTGCCAATTCTATTTTTTCAATCATTTCTTTTATCAATAATATCTTGAATTGATTTTTTACCTAGGTTTTTAATATTTGCCAATTCTTCATCAGTTAAATTTAATACTTCTTCAATAGTGGTGAATTTTGCTCTTTTTAAAGCATTTTCTGATCTTACTGATAAGCCAAGTTTACTGATTGATACAGATGACTTAATTTCCTTATCTTTTTTATCTTTATTTTCTTCGAATAATTCTATCGATTCCAAAGCATCAATATTACCAATGATTTGAAAATGAGCAACAATAATCTTAGCAGCCTGTTCCATCGCATCTTTTGCTGTAATTGTGCAATCGGTTTCTAGTTTAATTTTTAATCTTTCTTCAACTAATTTAGATGAACTATTTAATTCCTCAAAAGAGATTGCACATTTTTTAACAGGACTAAAATCACTATCCATTGCTAAAAATTGACCATTTTTAATATTTGATTCTAATCTTGAACCATATTGACTAATTACATTCTTATTTTCTTCAAAATCAACAAAACCGCGACCTTTTCTTAAAAATAATTCAAATTCTAATGAGCCACCTTTGGCTATATTAGCAATATATTGATCTTTATTTACTATTTCTAGGCCACTAACCTCAGGAATATCATAAGCATAGATTTCGCCTTCCTTATTGGCCTTAAATGATATTTTTGCTAAGTTATCTTTTTCAAACATTTCTTCATTGTAAACAAAACGGATGCTTCTTATATTTCTAACTAATGTTATCGCATCTTCTTGTAAACCACTAATTGTTTGAAATTCATGTTCGACATTATTGATTTTAATCGCAAATGGAGCAACTGATGTAATAGAAGAAAGTAAGGTTCTTCTTAAAGTAGTCCCCATTGTATTTGCATAACCACGCGATAATGGTTCGATTACAAATGTTGTATTAAAATCATTTACTTTTTCAGCGACTAATTCTTTATAAGTAATTTTTTGAATTTTTTCCATAATATCCCCCTATGTTATCCTTGTAAATCTAAATTATTTTTCTCTTTTAAGAATTTTCTTTGGAGGACGAGTACCATTGTGAGGAGTAGGAGTAACATCCTTAACATCCTTAATTGTAAAACCACTTGTTTCAATTTGCTTGCGAGCTGTTGATTTTCCAGGACCAACACCCTTAACCATAATCGACACTTCCTTTAAACCAAATTCTTTGGCTTTTTCAACAGCAGCAGCTGCGGCTAGGCCAGCAGCATATGGAGTTTTCTTCTTCGTACCTTTATATCCAATTGCCCCCGAAGAAGATCATGCAAAAACATTTCCCTTTAAATCTGAAAAAGAAACAATTGTATTTTGGTATGTTGAGTGAATATGCGCAATACCTTGCGTAACAACTTTTTTGTTTTTCTTAGCCATTATTATTTACCTTTCTTTCCAGCAATCGTTTTTCTTGGGCCTTTTCTTGTTCTTGCATTTTTCTTAGTTGATTGGCCTCTTACTGGCAATCCTTTTCTATGTCTAATACCACGATATGATTTAATTTCCATTAATCTTTTAATATTTAGATTAATTTCTCTCTTTAAATCACCTTCAGTAGTATATTGTTTAGCTTCATCTCTAATGCGTGTTAATTCTTCTTCACTTAATTCTTTAACTCTTTTTTCTCCATCAACATTTGCGGCAGCTAAGATTTGCTTAGCAATTGTTGGACCTATACCAAAAATATATGTTAGAGAAATACGAACTTTTTTATTATTTGGAATTTCTATATTTAAAACTCTAGCCATTTTTTTATCCTTGTCTTTGTTTGTGTTTTGGGTTAATGCAAATTACTCTATTAACGCCGTGTCTTTTAATTATTTTACAGTCTTTGCAAATGCTTTTAATCGATGCTCTAACTTTCATAATTCTCCTTAGTTTTATTTATGGCGAAAAACTATTCTGCCTAACGTTCAATCAAAAGGACTGATTTCAACATCAACCATATCACCGGGAATAAGTTTAATGTTATGTAGAGACATTTTTCCTGAAATATAAGCCTTAATTTCAAGATTATTTTCTAACAAAACATCATAATTTTTTGTTGAATGCATCTTGGTAACTTTACCAGTCATTTTAATAACTTCTTCTTTTTTATCTTTCTTGTTTTTTCCCATTAAATGTTGTCTCCTGATAATATATATGCTTCACCATTATCAATTAATACTGTTTGCTCGTAGTGCGAAGTATTAAAACCTAATGGATCAATAACAGTTCAATTATCTTCTTTAATTAATGTTTTTTTTGACTTTTGTAAAATCATTGGTTCAATACAGATAACCATACCGTTTTTAATAAAATCACCTGTATTTGGAATACCGTCATTATTTATAAGCGGATCTTCATGCAAACTTTTACCTATACCATGACCGCAAAATTCATCAGGTGTATAATAGCCTTTTTGACGAATATAATTTCCGATTGCAGCAGATATATCACCAAAGCGTTTACCTACTTTAATTGCATTAAATCCTGCATAAAAAGCGTCTTTTGCAACTTGAATTAATTCCTTATCTTTTTGTGTAATATTGCCAACACCTTTTGTAAAGGCAGAATCAGAATAATATCCTTCCCATACTACCCCGGTATCAATTTTTACAATATCCCCATCCTTAACAACATAATCAGAAGGGATACCATGAATTAATTCTTCATTAACTGAAATACAACAAGTTGCAGGAAAACCATACATATCTAAAAAAGCTGGTTTTCCTCCTCTTTTCTTAATTTCTTTAAAAGCGACGCTATCAATTTCTTTTAAAGAAACGCCTGGTCTTATAAAGTCTCAAAGAATTTTTTTGACTTCTGCCAAGATTGCGCAGGCCTTTTTAATTTTTTGAATTTCGATTTGATTCTTAATTTTTATCATTTCAAGGCCTCTTTAACGTCATCAAACACTTTTTTTAATGATTGATAGCTATTTACTTCTGAAACTATATTCTTTTTTTTATAAAAATCTATTAAACATTTTGTTTGATCGTTATATATCGCAAGACGTTTTAATACTACTTCTTCTTCATCATCAGCTCTTTTGACAACTTCTGTTTTACAATGTTTACAGAATTTGTCATTAGCTGGTGGGAATGATTCTAGGTGATAAATTGTTTTACATGAAGGACAAATTCTACGCTTCGATAAACGTTCAATAATTTGTTCATCGGTAATATTTAATAAAATAACTTGGTCAATATAAATCCCTTTTTTTTCAAGTGTATCTAAAAACTCAGCTTGATCAATCGTTCTTGGAAAACCATCAAGAATAAAAGGTATTTTCTCATTAACTAAGCTAGTTAGTTTATTTTCAACTAGCTGATTAGTTATATTATCATCAACATATTTTCCTGATTCTAATATGTTTTTAATTTTTAGCCCTAATTCTGTTTTATTTTTAATTTCTTGACGAAACATATCACCAGTTGAAAGTTGAAAATACCCAAAATTTTCAACTAATAGCTTAGAAAGAGAACCCTTGCCAGCACCTGGTGCACCTATAAAAATCAAATTAGGCTTCTTAATTTGACATCTTTCTATCATATTAAATCTTCGTCTTCTCCATATACTTCTTTTAATTCTTTAATCATTCGTCTTCTTCGCGCAAGTTCCTGTGATTTATATCTTGCTTGAATTTGTTGAACGGTTTCTGTTGCTGTTGAAACTAGAATCATTATTGATGTTCCACCAAACGCTATTGGTGCAGGCATTCCAAACATTTGTTGAATGAATTGCAATGCCCCCAATATTATTAAATACCCAGCAGAAAAGAATGATAATCTTAACACAGTATTTAATAAATAATTTTCAGTTTGTTCACCCGGTCTAATTCCAGGAATGAACGTACTGCTTTTTGCAAAATCCTCACTAATCTTATCAATTTTAGATTGTTGTATTCCCATTAAAATAGTTAATCCAAATGTTATGATAACAAATAAGAAGAATCCTAATGGTTGTGTTAGTTGAAGATTTGAATAAACTCATTGATAATATCTACTTGTATTAGGATCAAATAACCCTGCAATCAATGTAGGAACAGAAAGAACCATCATTGAAAAAATTACTGACATAATTCCTGCCGGGTTTGCTTTGATAGGTAGATAACTTAATTCTTTTTCCGTTTTAGATAATCCTGCCCCAACTTGTTGAATTGGAATTTTTCTTTCAGCAAGAGTAAATAATATTACAACAAAAATTACTAATAAATACGCCAGTAAATAAACAATAAAGTTTAGTGTTTCCTTTAAAACAACCGAATTATTATTTTTTACTGATGGCATATAGTATTCAAAAGCATGTCTGAAGGTTGGAACTAGTGAGCTAGCAATTCCGACAAAGATAATTAAGCTCGTTCCATTCCCAACACCTTTATTTGTTATTTGTTCTGATAAAAATAAAGAAAAGAATGATCCAGCTACTAACAATAAAGGAAGAATCACTCATTGATAAGCAAAGGTTCCTTTTTCGCCAAGAGACTTAACTAAACTATCAGAAAATCTTATACCAAAATTATCAGTCTGTGGATTTACTAATGCTCTTGTAATCAATATTGCTTGAAATATTGCAAAGAACAATGTAACAGTATAAGTTATAAAATTAATTTTTATTCTACCCAATGGACCTGATTGACTTAAACGATGAACCGCCGGGAATGCTTTTGTTTGCAAAATCATCATTACTAGCGATGAAGAAATAAAAGGTCCAATCCCCAAGGCGACTATGGAGAATCTACGTAATCCACCGCCACCTACCAAGTTTAAGATACCAAAGAAATCACCTTGATTCAATCTGTCTTGATGTGCTAATTCAACACCTGGTAAAGTAATAGTACCAGCTATTAAGAAAAGTGAAATAACAAAAAGAGTAAATAAGATCTTCTTAAAAAGACCATGATTTTTTCATCATTCTGATCACGAGTTTCTTTTTTTAGCAAAAAATTTATCAATTGCTAATTTGCGCTCGAGTCTTTTGTTATATATTTCCTTTTCTACTTTAGATCTTTTAGCCATTATTGAACCTCGATTTTTCCTCCAGCTTTTTCAATAGCTTCTTTAGCTGATTGTGAAAGAGACGGAATTGAAACAGTCAACTTTTTAGTTAGTGTTCCTCTTCCTAAAATTTTAACCGGCAATACTCCCTTGATAAGGTTTTTTGCTATCAATGTTTCATAAGAAACAACTTCATTATTTGTATATTTTTCTTCTAGCGAAGAAATATTAACAATTTGGAATTCAACGTGATTTACATTATTAAAACCACGTTTAGGAATTCTTCTGAATAGTGGTAATTGTCCACCCTCAAAACCTAGTCTAACTGTACTTCTTTTTGTTTGTCCACTTTGCCCTCTACCAGCTTGTTTCCCTTTACCGGCAGCATGACCACGTCCGACACGATGTTTTTCTTTACGAGCGCCAGGTGTTGCTTTTAATGTATGTAATTTCATAAATAACACTCCTTAATATTATATTATTTAGCTAATAAATGCTTTACATCAATGTCACGTAGTTTAGCAATTTCTTCAACTGTTTTAATCTTCTTAAGTGCATTAACTGTGGCATGAACAATATTGTGTTTTGTTCTTGAACCATATGTTTTTGTAGAAATATCGGTATAACCAGCTAATTCCACAACAGCACGCACTGTATTAGAAGCAATAATACCAGCACCTTTAGGAGCAGGACGTAGTTGTACTTTTGAAGCTAGGAATTTTTCTTTTATTTCGTGTGGAATGGTTCCGTTAACTATAGGAACGTTGAATACATTTTTTTGTGCATCTTTAACTGCTTTTTTAATAGCATCTTGAACTTCATTTGCTTTTCCGTGTCCAAATCCAACTTTACCTTTTTTATCGCCGACAACAACATATGCTGAAAATGAAAATCTTCTTCCACCCTTAACAACGGTTGTAACTCTGGCAATATCAATAACTTTTTCTTCAAAAATCTTAGCTGCAGGAGTTGCACTAAATTGTTTCTTAGGAGCAAAAGCTTTTCGTTCAGTAGTTGCTTTATTATTTTCTTTTATTTCTGGTTTTTTAATAGGTGAAACTACCTTAGTTTCCTTAGCTACTTCAGTATTTTCTTTCTTTAATTCTTCAGCCATTAGAACTTAATCCCTTCTTCTCTTAATGTGTCTGCAAATGCTGCTAATTTACCATGATAAATATAGCCTGAACGATCAAAAACGATTTCAGAAACATTTACTTCTTTTAGTTTTAGAGCAAATTGCTTTGCTACCATTTTTACTGCCTCAATATTATTCCCTTTTTCAGATAATTGTCTAGTTGAAAATGAAGCTAATGTTGTATGTGTTTCATCATTAACTGCTTGTGCATAAAAGTTATGTAATGATTTAAATACAACAACACGTGGTCTTTGTGAAGTACCTTTTGCTAATTTATTAGTAATTTTTAAATGTTTAACTTTACGTCTTTCATTTCTTGATAACATAATTTTTTACCTATTTTTTAACTACTTAGCAGCAGTTTTTCCTTCCTTACGTCTAATAACTTCATCTTTGTACATAATTCCCTTACCTGAATATGGGCTTGGACGTCTAATATCTCTTATATTTGCAGCAAATTCTCCAACAGCTTGTTTATCAATACCAGAAATTATAATATTAGTTGGTTTTGGTACCTCAATTTTTAGATTTGATGGAATTGCCTTAACTACACTGTGCGAATATCCGGCAATTATTTCGATTTCATTTCCCTTAAGTGTTGCTTTGTAACCAACACCCTTAATTTCGATTTCTTTTTTATAACCTTTTGAAACTCCGATTAACATATTACTAATAATAGCGTTTGTTGTACCATGCAATTGCTTTGTAGTTTTTTCTTCATTAGCTCTTAAAGTTTTAATTTCATTATTTTCAATAATAACAGAAATTAATGGTGAAAATGTATATTCTAATTGGCCTAAATTACCTTTAATAACAATATGGTTTTTTGATAAATTTATTTCAACACCTTGAGGAATAGATAAAACTCTTTTTCCAATTCTTGACATAGTTTAAATCCTTAAATCTAGGTAAGTGCTATCAAATAAAGGCAATAACTTCGCCACCTAAGTTGGCTTTTCTTGCTTCTTTATCAGTTAATAGACCTTTTGATGTTGAGATAATTGCTGTACCATATCCACTTAAAACACGAGGTAATTTGTCAGCTGATGAATATACTTTTAAACCTGGTTTAGAAACTCTTTTAATATCTGTAATTGCAGATAGATTTTGATTCATTCCTTTGTATTTTAAAGTAATTTTAATTTCTTTAAAACCTTTTGGTGAGGTAATGATTTCATATGAAGTAATATAACCTTCTCTTGTAAAAATTTCTAAGATTTTTTCTTTTTTAGTTGAGTGAGGAACTAGAACTTCATGATACTTTCTTGAAATAGAATTTTTAATTCTAACAAACATATCTGCTATTGGGTCTGTAATAATAGCCATAATTATCAACTCGCTTTCTTTACGCCAGGAATCTTTCCTTCGTGTGCTAATTCTCTAAAACAAATTCTACAAATTTTATATTTACGTAACACTGCATGAACACGACCACAAATTTGACAACGTGTGTATTTTCTAACTGAAAATTTTGGTTCACGTTCAGCTTTAATCATTAACGCTTTTCTTGCCATACAAATTCTCCTTAATTAGTACCTTTTGCAAATGGAATTCCAAGTTTCTTTAATAATGCAAATGCTTCTTTATCTGAATTTGCACTGGTTACAAGAATAATATCCATACCTTTTAACTTACGAATTTTATCAAATGAAATTTCTGGGAAAATAATTTCTTCTTTAATACCAATCGCGTAGTTACCACGACCATCAAAACTTTTTAAGCTTGTACCATTAAAGTCACGTACACGAGGTAAAGCAATATTAATTAATTTAGTTAAAAATGATCACATTCTTTCACGTCTTAATGTTACTTTTCCACCCATTGGCATACCTTCACGCAATTTTCAAGATGCCAATGATTTTTTTGCCACTGTTTGATATGGTTTTTGTCCAGTTATTTGGCTTAATTCAACCATAACCTCTTCAATAGCTTTTGAGTTTGATACTTCATTTCCGGCTGTCATATTAATAACAATTTTTTGTAAACGCGGAGCTTGCATAATTGATGAGTAACCAAATTCTTTAACTAATTCAGGGCGAACTTGCTCTAAATATTTTTTTTCTAATTCTAATTTAGCCATTTTCTATTTCTCCTTATTTACTTATATAACCTTATTAACTTTTTTCATAACTCTTTGTTTTTTACCGGTCTTAGCATCAACTTTAAATCCTATTTTTGTTCCAATTGACTTTTGGCCTTGTGCACCTTTTTTTGCTAGGTATGCTACATTAGAAATGTGAATAGGAAATTCTTTCTTTTCAATTTTTCCTTCAGTATTTTCTTGTGAAGGTTTATGGTGTTTGGTTTTCATGTTAATTTCTTTTAGAACAACGGTTTGTTTCTTGACATTTGTTGATAAAACTGATGCAAATCTACCTTTTTCTTTTCCTGAAATAACTAAAACAATATCATTTTTTCTAATTTTAGCTTGAGACATTATAAAACCTCCGGAGCTAATGAAATTATTTTTAAATATCCTTTTTCACGAAGTTCTCTCGCTACAGGACCAAATACCCGAGTACCTCTCATAGTACCATCTTCTTTAATTAAAACAACAGCATTATCATCAAATCTAATGTATGAACCATTTTCTCTTGCAATGCCTCTTTTTGTTCTAACAATAACTGCTTTTAAAACTTGACCTTCTTTAACCACACCATTAGGGATTGCCTTTTTAACAGTAACAACAACAATGTCACCAATATTTGTGCTTCTTACAACCGAACCACCAAGGTTCTTAATAATCATTACTTCTTTGGCGCCAGAATTATCGGCTACATTACATCTCGAAAATTCACTAAGCATTTTCGTTTCCTCCGATAGCGTGTGATTTAATCTCAACTAATCTAAAGTGTTTAGTTTTTGAAAGTGGTCTTGTTTCTTGTATTTCAACAACATCACCAATTTTTGCTTCATTTTTTTCATCATGAACAGCAAATTTCTTAGATACTTTGAAACGCTTTGAGTATAATGGGTGTTTTGCATATGTTTCAACCATAACAGTAATAGTTTTTTCATTCTTAGTACTAATTACAGTTCCAACAAGCTTCTTACGATGATTTTCTCTAACTTGTTCCATTATTTATCTCCTTCTTCCTTTTTGGCATTTATAGCAGTTAAGGTTCTAGCAATATCTTTTTTAACTAAATTAATTTTGTGGGTTTGGTCTAATTGACGAGTCGCATTTTTGAAGTGTAGAGAAAATAATTCTGCTCTTAATTCTGCTAATAAAGTTTTTAGTTCTTCAACTGTTTTTTTCTTTAATTCAGTATATGACATAATTATTTTTCTCCTTCCGATTGACATGTAGCATCTCTAGAAACAATTTTTCAAGTAACAGGCAACTTATGACCGCCTAATCTTAAAGCGTCTTTCATAGTATCAGTTTGGTTTCCCATAACTTCAAACATCACTGTTCCTTCTTTAACAACTGCAAATCATTGATCAGGACTACCTTTACCAGATCCCATACGAACCCCAATAGGTTTAGATGTTTTTGACATATGTGGAAATATTTTGATAATAACCTTACCTTCACGACCCATACGACGAGTAATAGCAATACGAGCTGCTTCAATTTGTCTTGCACTGATTCATGCCGATGAGGTTGATTTTAAACCAAACTCACCAAATGAAACTGTGTTATTACGATGTGCTTTAGTTTTATCGTGGCGGATACGAAACATTTTTCTATGTTTAGTTCTCTTTGGTTGAAGCATGTTTTTCACCGCCCTTTCTAATAACTCTCGGTCTTCTTTCAGTTTTATTTGATTCCAAAGCACTAACTTGTGCTTTTCCGTTTTCTAAAATTTCACCTAATGAAACTCAAACCTTAATGCCCAAGATACCATATGTTGTTTTAGCCTTAGCAACAGCATAATCTACATCTTGTCTTAAAGTATGCAATTTCATTTCACCTTCGGTATATCCTTCCGTTCTAGCCATATCAACACCATTTAAACGGCCAGATACAGAGGTTTTAATACCCTTAGCTCCTGCTTTCATAGCACTTTTGATAGCAAATTTTTGTGCTAATCTGAAGCTTCCCCGATTTTCTAATTTAACAGCAATGCCTTCTGCTAATAGTCTTGCATTTAAGTCGGGATTTTTTAGTTCTATTACATCAATAGTAATATTAATTTTTTTATTTCTTAGTTCTTTTTTAAGAGCTAATGTTATAGCTTTAATATTATCACCATTTGTTCCTAATAAGGCAGCTGGTTTAGCTGTATATACATAAACAATAATATTACTGTTTTGGTTTCTCTTAATTTGAACATTGCCAATTAAATATTCACGAACCTTTTTATCAAAGAAATCATAAATTTTTTGATCTTCTAATAAGAACTTAGCAAAATCTTGCTTGTCTGAATATCAAACAGTATTATGCGGTTTTGTTATACCAAAACGAAAACCATTTGGATTAACTTTTTGACCCATATTATTTTGCCTCCTTATTTAGTTCGTCTGTATTTAATTCCATTAATTCAACATAAAAGTGACTAGTTCTTTTTAAAATTGGGTATGCTCTGCCACGTGAGTGAGGTTGAAATCTTTTTAATGTAGGACCTTCATTTACTAAAATTTTTGAAACTACTAATTTAGTAGCATCTAAACCAAAATTATTTGTTGCATTAGCAATCGCTGAATTTAAAAGTTTAAGAATAATTTCTGAAGCCTTTTTGTATGTTGTTTGCAAAATGATTAATGCTTGTGTAGCTGATTTATAGCGAATTAAATCTGCTACTAATCTAGCTTTTCTCGCACTAATTCTTTGCATTTTAACTGATGCCTTAACTATTTGTGCCATATTATTTCTTTCCTTTAGCCTTATCAGCACCGTGACCATTAAATGTTCTTGTTGGTGCGAATTCACCTAATTTGTGGCCGACCATATCATTTGTTACAAAGACATCAAGAAATGCATGACCATTGTGAACTTGAAATGTTAAACCAATAAATTCAGGATAAATTGTTGAACGTCTTGATCAGGTTTTGATTGGACGCTTTGGTGCTTTATTTTCAATAATAGCAACCACTTTTTTCATTAAGTGATCATCAACAAAGGGCGCTTTCTTTAATGAACGAGACATTATTTACTTTCCTTTCTTCTTCTAATAATAAATTGGTTAGATGATTTTTTAGTTGCTCTAGTTTTAACACCCAGAGCTTTTTTACCTCATGGAGTCATTGGTGATTTTCTACCAATAGGTTGTTTACCTTCACCACCACCATGTGGGTGATCATTAGGGTTCATGGCTGAACCTCTAACTGTAGGTCTAATTCCTCTCAATCTATTTCTACCAGCTTTACCGATATTAACTAATGAGTGTTCTTCATTTCCAACTTCACCGATTGTAGCGCGGCATACACCTAGAACTTTTCTCACTTCGCCAGATTTTAGTCTTAAGATAACGTATTTTCCTGATTCATCCTTACCTAAAATTTGCGCTGAACTACCGGCAGAACGAGCAATAATTCCACCTTGTTTAGGTTGTAATTCGATATTGTGAACAAATGTACCTTCTGGAATATTTCCAAGTGGTAAGTTATTTCCTATTTGTATATCTACATGTTCTCCTGAAATAACTTTTTGTCCAACCTTAATATTTTTTGGACTGATAATATATCTCTTTTCTCCATCACGATAAACAATTAAAGAAATATTGGCTGATCTGTTTGGATCATATTCGATTGTTTTAACAATAGCCTCAATTCCATCCTTGTTATATCTTTTGAAGTCAATAATACGATAAAATCTTTTTAATCTGCCACCGTGGTGACGAGTTGTAATTTTACCTTGATTATTTCTTCCGGAATGTGTTGGAAGTGCCACAAGCAATGATTTTTCTGGTTTATGTCCAGTTAAATTTGCTTGATAGTCAAGAGAAGACATATTACGACGACCATTTGTATAAGCTTTAAATTTTTTAATAGCCATTGTCTTCTTTTCTCCATTTCTTAAAAATATTTGTTTGTATAATATTTATCTTTTAAGAATCTAAATTATTATTTTTAAAAATTAATCTTATAGTTTTTGTTTTATCGAGATTAATTATTTTGATTCTGTTTCTTGCTTAATTTCTTCTGCTTTTTCTTCAGACTTTTGCGTTTTTGCTTCTGCAGCTCTTTTAATTTTTTCTGCTGCTTTTAGTTCGGCTTCTGATATTTGTTTAACTGTTTCGACATTTTCAGACTTCATTTCAGTTTCTTTTGCCTTCTTTGCTTCTTTAGCTTCTTCAGCAAATAAAACAATTTTTGAATTTTTGTCTAAAAACACAACAGCCTTCTTAACGGCATTTTTAAACCCTGCAAATCTACCTAATTTAGCTGGTTTTTTATCATAATTAATGATATTAACTTTTTCAACTTTAACATCAAAGATAAATTCAACAGCTTTTTTAACTTCAATTTTGTTTGTTCTTCTGTCAACCACAAATGTATAGACATTTTGATTAGATCTAGCAATTTCTGATTTTTCAGTTAAAACTGGATATTTAATAACATGATTAATATTCATTATTTTGCCATCCCTTCTAAGAACTTAACATCTTCCTTGCTAATCACTAAAACATCAGCAGCTACTAATGATTCGATTGACAATGATGTAACCTTGTTTACATTAACATTTGGTAAATTTTTAGCCGATTTATAAATGGTTTCATTTGAAGAAACTATTAGAATATTGTTTAATCCAATTAGATTATCCTTATTCAATTCAACTAATAAGGCTCTAGTTGAAATACTTTCTAGTTCGTATTCTCTAACTAAAACAGAATTTGCATTTGCTAGCATTGTTAATGCTGAGAATAAAGCATTTTTTCTAGCTTTTTTATTAATTTTAAGATTGTAATTTCTTTCGGTTGTTGGTCCAAATGCTCTACCGCCACCAACAAAGATTGGACTTCTTAATGACCCGGCACGAGCATTACCTGTATGTTTTTGTGGCCATGGTTTTTTGCCTGTTCCACTAACTTCACCACGTGATTTAACCTTATGAGTAGCCAGACGTTTTGAGCCTCTTTCTACCAAAATAGCGTCAAAAACTGATTGAGTATGTATCTTTTCTAATCCAAACACACTCTTTGGCAATTCAAAATCACTTTCTTCCATTTTTTTAGCTGGTGATGCTGGTTTATCAACTAAATTTTCTTTTTCAATAAACTCGATAGCATCCTTGCTTTCAACTTTAGCTTCAATAACTCTGTTAGCAATAATTCTAGCCTTTTCTACATCAACACTACCACTATATGCTCCATTACGGTGAAATCATACTCTAGTACTATTCTTAGATTTTTCGCTAACATTAATAAATTCATTAACAGCATCAATAAATTCAGCAAAATTTCCTGAAACTTTTTCTTTTGCTTTTTTGAAATTAAATGATATGTTTCGGTCTTTATCAAACTTTTCTGAGATATAGTATTTATCAACAATTGTAGACATAATTATTTATCCCCTTCTGTAGCTTCTTCAAGAGCTTTCTTCATTTCGTTTAATGACATATCCATATTTAATTCAAGATTATATTTCTTAGCTTGTTCAAAAATTTCATTCTTTGCTAATGTTTCTTTTAAATTAACTAATTTAATTTCAGCTTTCTTTTGAACTGATTTCTTAGCATTTTTAATAACTAACAAAGCGCCTTTTGCTCCAGGAACACTGCCTTTAATAATTAATAAGTTATTTTCTGCTTCAGTTTTTACAATTTCTAAATTTTGAATTGTAACTTGTTCAGCTCCAAGGTGACCAGGCATTGTCATACCTTTTCAAACTCTATTACCAGATATATCACCAATAGAACCGGTTTGTCTTATAGGTTGCGAACCACCACCACCACCATGTGATTTAGGACCAATATGTTGGTTTCATCTCTTAATGGTTCCGGCAAAACCTTTTCCTTTTGAAATAGCCGTAACATCAACCACATCTCCGCCTTCAAAAATTGAGGCATCTAATGTTTCACCTAAGTTAAATCCGGCCATATTACGGATTTCTTTTACGAATCGCTTAGGTGTTGTATTTGCTTGTTTGAAATAATTTACTTCAGGTTTCTTAATTTGAGATTTTTTCTTATCTTCTAAACTAAGTTGTGTTGCAATATAACCGTTTTTTTCTTCGGTTAAAATTTTGGTAACAACATTTGGTTTAACTTCAACAATAGTTACAGGTATTAACTTACCTTCGCTAGTGAATAGTTGAGTCATTCCAACTTTTCTTCCTAAGATTCCTTTCATTTTTATCCTTTCATTTTTTTAAAAAATCGGTGCCACATATACGTATATATTTTAAAAAAAATAATATCTGTATTATGCTACAGATTTAACGCTAATTTGAACACCAGCAGGCAATTCAAGTCTTTTTGCTTTATCAATTAGTGTTTCGCTAACATTTGACAAAACAATTAGACGTTTATGAGTTCTGCTTTCGAATTGTTCACGAGATTTTTTGTTAACATGAACAGATCTTAAAATGGTAACAATTTCTTTTCTTGTAGGTAGAGGAATTGGACCACTTACCATAGCCTTCTCAGCTTTCGCTAGAAGTATAACCTTTTTAGCAGCATCATCTACTAAACTAGCTTCAAAGGCTTTGATTTTAATTTCTAATTTTGCCATTGTTTGTTCTCCTTCTTCATTATATGAAGCACTCCGCATAAGTTCTCGATAACCAAGATGAACAACTAAGCTCGGTATATCGTAACCTTATGCTTCTTTGCATAGTTGCTAATTTATTATACCAAAAACATTTTTTTTGTAATTTTTTTAAACTTTTTTTATATAAAACACTAGAAACTGGGCAACAAGATAATGAATTTATTTTTTATTTTTTAACAAATAATTTTTTTTATAATATAATTTAACTTGCTAATGTAAATTGGAGGGGTAGCGAAGCGGCCAAACGCGGGTGGCTGTAACCCACTTCCTCACGGTTCGGGGGTTCGAATCCCTCCCCCTCCACCATTTTGCCCTTTAGCCAAGTGGAAAGGCAGCGGTTTTTGGTACCGCCATCCGTTAGTTCGAATCTAACAAGGGCAGCCATATCATTAGTTGATTATTTAATCAAACATGACTAGTAAACTCAAGTATTTTAACTTGAGTTTTTTTATTTAAACAAAACAAAAAGCTCAAACCTCTTTATATAGGTAAAAGCTTTTTTGTAACGGCATATTATATTTATTTTTATTTAGATTCACTAAGGTTAGATAATATTTGCTTTAATTTATTTATCTCGTCTATTAAATCTGAAATTTCTTTCTTTTTCTTGGCAAGTTCTTTATTTGTAGTGCTTAGAGTTTGGCCTACATTTTCTTTATTTTTCAACTCTTTTTGAATGATATTATTGATATTACTAATTTCCTCACTAATATCATTAGCTTGGCTTATTATTTCTTGAAGTTGATGCTTATTCTTCTTTAATTCTTCATTTTTATTTGAAAGACTTTGTTTATTAGATTCGAGATTTTTCTCAGATTTATTAAGTTGCTTTTCGAGACCTAATTTAGCAAATTCTGAAGCATGCTTTTGTTGTAGGACTAGATTTTTTTCATTTTCAATAGAACTAAATAATTTTGTTTTTTCAACTACATTCTTATTTGCTAATTCAAGTCTTTGTAATACTTGTTTCTTATTTGCTTCTAATTCATTTAGTAATTTTTCAACTTCTTCAATTTCAACAATCTTAGTGTTTAAATTATTACCATCCTCTGCAACCTTTTGCTTTGCGTTTTTTAAGCTTTTGCTAGCATTATTTTTCTTTTCTTTAGCATCAATAAATAGTTTTTCTTGATTATTATAAGCTTCTTGTTTTCATTGTACTTCTTTATTTTTATTATTTAATTCTATCTTAGCATATTCAAACAATTCATAAGCCTTATCTTGCTTTTCTAATGAAACATCTAAATCCTGTTGTGCCCTTGCTTCTGCTTGTTGCACGCTTTTTTCTATTTTTTTAGACTCTTCTAAATCTTTTGTTTTTTGATCCTTAATTTCTTGTTTTGATATAAATTCCTTGTTAGCGCCTTCTAATATTTTTTGAGTTTCTTCTTTATTTCTGAGATCATTTTGATTTTGATTTTCAACTTCTTGTTTTAGCTTTTTCTTTTGGTCTAATTCTTTTATTTTTAATGATTCATTTGCAAGTTTTTCTTCATATTCAGCCATTGCTTGATCATTGCTATTTTTTGCTTCATTTAGTTCTTGTTTGACTTTTTCTACTTCATTTGTTAAGCGATTTAGATCACTAGTTAACTCATTTATTTTTTGTGTTTGGGCTTCAAGCTTGCTATTATTTATTTCTTTTTGTTTTTGTAATTGGCTAAGATTAGATTCAGCATTTTTAATTTCTTCTTCTTTATTAGTTTTTTCTTTTAATTTACTTTGTGTTTGCGATTGCAATTCATTTTCTTCGGCAAGTTTATTGTTCTTTTTTTCATTAGCATTATCTAAGGATTTTTGCGCTTCTTGCTCTGCAAGTTTTGCTGCTTCGAATTCTTGTTGCGCTTTTTTTAGCTGTTCTTGCTTCGTTTGCAATTCAGTATTCTTGGTTTGAACATCTTTTCGAGCTTGTTCTAATTTTTGATCAGCTTTATTTTTTTCTTGTTGCAATCTAGTTTCATTTTGCGTGGCAGTTTCTACTTCGCTAACCTTGGTTTCTAAGAGTTTTTGTTTTTTTAACAAATCAGATTGTGCTTGATTATACTTCATTTCAGCGCTATTTTTTACTTCTTCAGTATGTGAAAAATCTTGATTTGCTTTTTGCAATAATTTATCTTTATTTGCAACTTCTTGCTTGGCAGTTTCTAATTGCTTTTTAGCTTCCGCAAGTTTTTGCTCAGCCATTGCTTTTTCGGAGATAGCTTGTTCTTTTTGCGACATTAAATTATTCTTAAATTCTTCCTTAGTCTTTAAGCTTTTCTTAGCTGCATCGATTGTTTTAAATGTTGCCACATATTGTTTATTAAGTTCATCATATTTTTTATTTGCATCATCAAATTCTCTTTGTTTGGCAATTATTTTTTCGTCAAATTTAGAGTTGGCAAGCCTTTGATTTAATTGTTTATTTTCATCATTTATTCTATCAATGTCTTGTTGATTTTGCGCAAGTTCTTGTTTAGTTGTTTCAATTTCTTTTTGTTTTTTAGCCACCTCATCTTGCTTTTTATGAATTTCAACAAACAATTTTGAAACTCCTTTATATATTTCTACCCAATCTTCTGCGGTTACTTCAACCGTGGATTGACCAAGATTTCTTCATTCATCTAAATAAGGTTGGGCAAACTCAAAAATATCTGGATATTTTCCTTTTATATCATCATATTCTCTTCTAGCAAGATCATACAGTCAGATAAAATCACTATCGTCAAAGTTATAAATTTGAAAGAGTTTTACGATTTTTTCTAGCTCTTCATAACTATAATAATCACCGATGAGAGGGCTATAGTAGTTTTTGCTTTCTTCAACAATTTCTTCTTTTTTTTCGTCTATTACTTGCTTAATTAATGAAACTTCACCTTCTAAATTAGACAATTTATCCCTTTTTTCGTTTAATTTCTGGTTTTGTCTTTCTAAGTCTTCTTGATTTTTTTTAAGTTGCTGATCTATTTTCTCTTTTTCACTTCTTAATTGTCTTAATTCAGTATTATTTTTATCTTTTTCTTCTGTTGCTTTTTCTGTTTTTTCTCTAAGTTCATCACTTTTTCTTTGTTCCTCTAATAATGTTTGTTGCGCTTGTTGAAATGCTTCCTCGGCTTGCTGATAATCTCTTGCAGCATTTTGTTCCTTCTCGCTCTTTTTGGCAAAATCTTCTTCAAGACTTGAGATTTTCTGTTCAATTTGAGATTGTTTTCCTTCTGCTTCTTGCTTTTCAACATTTGCCTTATTTTTAATTTCTTGTTTCGAAGCTAACTCGCTATTCTTATTATCTAATTCAGTTTTTAATTCTTTTTCTTTATCTTTAGCCTTTTGTAATTCAGATTCAGCAACCGCTTTTTCGCTATTCTTTGTTTGCAAATCATTTTGCGCATTTTGCAATTTTTGATCAGCTTCTTTTTGGTTTTTTATTACTTCTGTTTCTTTATTTCTAGCTTGTCCTAATTCCCTATTCGCATTGGGCAAAGCATTTTCTAATTCTTTTAGTTTTTGTTGCTTTGTTTCTAAAACTTTTTTTGCATCTTTAAGCTTTTGTGTTAATGAGGTTATTTCATTTGATATATTTTGAATTTCTTGTTCAACTTCTTTAGTTTTGTTACTTAATTCAGTATGTTGTTCTGATAATAATTTCAATTCATCTTTTTTTGATTCTAGTTCTCTTTGCAATTCGGCTTCTTTTAAAACAGAATCATCATAAGCATCAGATAATTTTTTCTTTTGTAATTCAGCATCTTGTTTTTCTTCAAGTTTTTGTTGCTTAGCTTCATTTTTAGCTTTTAAATCATTTTCTTTTTCTTCTAGTGTTTCTTTGGTTTTATTTAGTTTAGTTTGAGCATTATTTTTTTCTTTTTTGGCTTCTTCAACAGCTCTTAATGCTAGATCTACCTCGCGAGATTTTTGTACTAAATTATCACTACTTTGTTGTAATGCTTGTTGTACCTTTTTTAATTTATTTGAAGCCTCTTCTTTTATGGCGCTTGCCTCATTTAATTCTCTGGTTGCAATATCAAGAGCTTGTTGTTTTAAATTAACATCTTCACTTTTTAATTGTAATTGTTCTTTAGCTTGATCTAAGAGTTTTTCTTTTTCTATAACTTCGGCATTTAAAAAATCCATTTTTTTCTTAGCTTGGCTATAGCTAGCTTCTGCTGAATTTTGTTGTTTTTTTAAACCTTCTAACTCGTTCTTTAATGTTTGCAAGGCATTATTTTTTAGATCAAAATCTTGTTCTGCTTGTTTAAGTAATTCTGATGCCTGTTTTTCTTTTTGTTTAGCTACTTCAAGATCATGCGATATTTTATCTTTAGCTTGTTGCTTGTTGCTCAATTCCATACTTTTTTTATTAATATCACTTTCGATATTTGAAATTGATTTTTTGGCATATTCATTATCTGTTTTAGCATCAGCCAATATTTTTTTAGCTTTTTCTAATTCGCTATTTTTTGATAACAATTTTTCTGATTTTTCAATAAAAATCTTATTTGCAAAATCAAAATTTGATTGAATTTTTTTATGTTCTTGTTTTGCTTTTTCTAATTCCTTTTTAGCTTCATCATATGCTTTTATTAAACTCGCAAATTCCGCTTCTAGCTTTATTTGTTCATTTTTGATTTCTTCTAACTTAATCCTAGACTCACTATTTTTTGCTTCAAGATTCTCGATATTTTTCATTATTTCTGCAAACTTATTTTTAGAATTTTTTTGTTCTTTTTTGATATATAGCAATGCTTTTTTAGCTTCTTTTAACTGCTTTTGTTTTTGCGAAATAATTATGTTATATTTAGATATATCTTCTGTTTTTTGTGCAATTGATTTATTCTTGTTATAACGTGCATAGATAAATGCTGAAATACCTGCGACCACCAGCCCTGTTGACAATCCTAAACACAATGCTAATGCACCCTTACTTCTTCTCATTATTAAATACCGCCCTAAACATTTTTATTAATTGATTCTATTTATTAGTTTTTAGCATACTAATAATCTCAAATTATATATATATATATATATATATGAACGAATATCGTCTAAAACAGGGCGCTTTTTAGCTTTTTCTAGTGATTTTACTATCAAGAAGGCAGTTGTTTATTGAAAGTATTCTATTAATTTATTTCCTATGTTTATCATAAAATTTTTATGTTTTAGAAAACAAAAAAACATCTTGAAATATAACAAGATATTTTTTGTTAAAACATTTTTTGTTTTCATATTGATAAACTTCATTAATTATTATAGATTTTTAAATAACTGATAGCTTATTTTTTATTTGTTCTAATTCCTTAATTTTGTGCTCTAATATTTTTGCTTTTGATAATACATCCATCGCCAAAAATGAAATTGCCTTATCCGTATTTTCAACACTTGCTTGAATATCTATAATTTGCTGTTTAAACGACTCTTTTTGCTTAAACAACGAAGCTAATTCATTTTTAGCATTTTGATATTTTTGTATTAACATTTCTTTTTGTTTATTTAAATCTTTATATTCACTGTCAATCTTATTAAGATTTTTTGAGTTCATAATTTGTTCTTTTTTATTTGCAATTTCTAGAACTTCTTCAAGTTTCGCTTTGTTAGATTCTAATGTTTCTTTTTCTTTAAATAAATCTATATATTCTTGTTTTACTTGATTAAATTTTTGGGTTCTGCGCTCTACTAAAATGTTTGCGGCTTGAAAGTTATTTAAGGCATAATTGTAATTTTCTCTAGCCTTTGTTAGCTCTTTATAAGTTTCAGCAACCTTTTTTTGATTATTTATGTTTTTAGTACCAATCTTATTATTATATTCATCAAACGAAGCTCGAAAGGCTTCATAAGCAATACGAACTTGCTTTTCAGTGTCTTCTAATTTTTTAGCTACAGAAGAAATTTTTTCATTTAAATCACTAATTTGTTCAGGAATTTGATTCGATAATTGGTGTTCAACATTATCCTTATTTTCCTTTTCACTCATAAAATAATGGTAATAATCTTGTGCCTCAGAAACTAACTCCTTTATTTCATCAACATCTTTATTTTTATCTTTTAGCGCTTCGTTTAATTGATTATTAATTTTATCATACTCAGATTTTCGTTTGTTAGTATCCTCTATATATCAAGTTAATCGTTCCTCTAATTCGGATTTCCTTTCATTTATATGATCTAAATCTTGCTTTAATGATTCATATTCTTTTTGAACTTTTTCCAATTCCTTTTCTTTTTCAGCAAATTGCTCGTGTACTTTTTCATGTTTAGGTCTGAGAACAAATTTTATATAACGACTAAACTCTGCTGCCGTTTCCCTAGCAGCAATGTGCTCATTAACTGCCTTTATAAGTTGTTCATTCATGTTTTTTAATTTTTCGCTAGCTATAACTAATTGTTTATCAGATTCTTGCTTTGCTAGTTCATTTTTTGTTATGGCTTCCTGTTTTAAGAATATATCGTTTTCTTTTTGCTTAATTCTTTTCTTTATTTGTTCTAATTCAGATGCTACATTTAATCTATTTTGAGTAGTTTGATCTAATAACTTCTTAGATTTTTCAAGTTGTAGTGAGGTATTTGCAAGTTTTATATCTAAATTACTAATTTCATTCTTAAATTGTTTTATAGTTTGATTAAGACTAAAATCTTTGCTAGATAATTCACCCATTTCTTGATTAGTTAAATCAAGATTTTTAATTAAATCTTTTTGTTTAATTTTAGTGTTATTTAATGTGTGCTGTGCTTTTATTAGTATTTTCTTTGTAACTTCAATCTCTTGTTCCTTCTGTTTAATGATCGAAATCCTATTATTTAATAAATTTTGATTTTTATTAACTAGTGAAACATAAGTTAATGTTGCTCCAGCAGTAACTACCAGCCCTGATGCAATCGCAAGGTATATTCCTAATTTATTTTTTTTAGTTCTTCTCATAAAAATAACTCTTCAATGAATAAAAAATGGATTATATTTCACCACATATTAAATTAAACTAGATAAATTTTAGTCAAGATTTTAAACCATAAGTTTATTTACGGGTGGATCTTATATGATAATTATATATATATATATATATATATATTGATAAAAAGGTTAAAAATTCTTTAATAACCATTGAATATATGAAATATTTTAACTAATAAATTAACAATTATGTCTATAAATTCATACATATATTTATTTTTAGCAAATAAATAACCTTCATTAAAAAGGTTTATAGTCGCGATTTTAAAAAAATAAAAAAGGTGAATTTAACACCTTTATTAAATTTTTTTATTTTAAATATTTATTTTTTTAGGATGGGATCTAAGCTGAAATCAATAGTTTTTGAATCTTCTTTTAGCTTTTTTAGCCTTTTTTGCTGTTCATCAATTATCTTATTGATAAAATTGTGCATTTTTTCAACGGTATCATATGGTCTAGTATAAAACGATTCATATGGATTTAATATATATACCTTAAATTGAATTTTTTCTCGCAATTCTCTAAAGGATTGTTCACGATATTTAATAAGTTCTTCCTTAGGATAAGTAATACCAATATTAGATAAATCAGATTCCTTTATTACTTTTCCATCAGAGGTAATAAATGTATTTCCAAAATCTTTATATTGTGAATATGTTTTTTCTAAAGTTTGAACTTGTTTGATATACTCTTTAACTAAATTAGCTCGTTGCTCAACATCTCAAAGAGTTGTTGTGTCGTCAATTGGACGATTTATCATATTGAAATAATCATAAATTTGATCTTCAATTTCTTCTATTTGAATTTCCAAAACATCTTCAAAAAAATTTTTAACCTTCTTAATTTCAGATTCAACAAAACCACTAAATTTAGCACTTATTTCATCTTCTAATTCTTTATGATTTTTTGTATCCTTCTTTAAATCTCTTAATAAAGTATCTTTTTTTTCCTGAGTAAATGGCAATTTTTTACCACTAAAAACTTCGAATAATGCATTTATTTTTTGATCACTTGTTATTATAAAAGGTTCATCATCTTCATCTCAAGGAACATTGTGTTCTGGTTCATTTGGAAACAAAACTATTCCTTTATCATTGTTTAATAAAAAATCAAAACCTTGCTTGCCTTCTTTTGATCTATCATAATGTTTATATAAATTCTTGTAATAAAAATTATCAATTACATTCTTAATTTCTTCATTAGTTGGGTCACTAAAATCAATTTCAATTTTTGGTGCTTCATTTTTTATATTATTTATAAGATTATTGTTAGTATTGATTGAATCAACTGAGTCTAGTTTAATTGCATTTTTAATTAATAGATCCTTAATTGGTTTATTTTGTTTTATTAAGTCTGTAAGAACTTCTTTTGAATGATGTTTCTTTAAATCTTCATAAACAATTTTGGTATTATTGCCAAACTCTTGATTTTTATCTTCATTTGGAGTTTCTGGTTTCTTTGGTTCAGCTGGTTTTTCTGGCTTGCTTGGTTCAATTGGTTTTTTTGGTTCTTCTGGTTTAGCGGGATTTGCACATGATAGAGCAATAATTGGTGTTGCCAAAACAGGCAAAAATCCTAAAAAAAGTAATTTGCTTTTTTTCATTTTTTTTCCTTTCAATTTAGTATTTTTTATAATTATATGACCAACCAAAAAAAAAAAAAAAAATAGCGCTTTTTTTAAAGAAAATCATATTTTAAATTAAAAATTTATGGCTAATTTAACTTACTATACATTTTTTTCCATCACTTAATTTTTGTACAATATTTCTAATTTTAGGCTTAAAAAAACTAAAGTTTTATACTGTCGTAAACCAATGCAAATAAAAACATAAATAATTCATTAATACATATTAATAAAAAAACGAAAGTCACAAATTAAGCTTAAATTAAACATAAAATAAATAGTTTATATATTAATATTTAAGAATTTTTTAACCGATATTTCATTTTTAAAAAATATATACTTTAATAATATATGTTATCGCCTTGATTATACTTATTTTTTGTTTCACTAGAGGCATTTATAATAATTGATACACGAAATAAAATAATAAAAAACTCAAATCATTATTTGTGACTTGAGTCTAATTATTTTATTTTGCCTAATGTATTCTTATTTTTGGTTATTATCTAAATTTCTTTATTTAATTAGAATGTTCAATATTTTATTTTCAATATAAATAACTTTAATCACTTGCTTGTCTTTTAATCATTTCTTAATTGAATCAAGCTGCATTGCCTGCGTAACAATTTCATCATTATTCCAAATTGGTCGAATTTCTAACTGACCACGCAACTTTCCGTTAATTTGTACACCAATTTGCGGATTTTTTTCAATAATTAAATTAGTTTTGGCAATTGGCCATTTTTGGTAAAATATCGATTTTTCACCAATCATTTCCAAAAATTCTTCTGCTATATGAGGAGCGAAAGGTGAAAATAAAATAGCAAAGTTTTTCATAATTTCTAATGAATTAATTTTTTCAATATTCGCAAGAAAATTAATAAAGACCATAAACTTGCTTATTGCTATATTAAACTTATATTTTTCAATATTTTCACTAATATCCAAAATAAGTTGATTAATATTGCTATCAAGTTCCTGATTTTCATCAGTTGTATCAATGTTTTTTCTTAATTTATCAACAATAAGATAAATTCTATCGAGTCATTTTCTAATTCCGTTGAGAGAATCTGTATTTCATGACTTTGACTCAGTTAAGGGGCCCATAAACATCTCATATAACCTTAGGGCATCAGCACCATGTGATTCAACTAGACCATCAGGATTGATGACATTGCCAAGAGATTTTGACATTTTTTGTCCATCTGGTCCTAAAATTAAACCTTGGTTTATTAACTTTTGAAATGGTTCCTTGGTATTGACAATGCCTAAATCATATAAAAATCTATGTCAAAATCTAGCATATAATAAGTGTAATACGGCATGCTCTTGGCCGCCAATGTATAAATCCACTGGCAACCATTGATTAAATCTCTCCTTTGCTTCTTGACTATCAAGCGGTAAATATGTTCCGTCATCATTTTTTAAAATATAGGCCAGGAAATATCAACTAGACCCCGCTCATTGGGGCATTACATTAGTATCATGTCGATATATCTTATTATCAACTTCAACATATAATCAATCCTTAATGTTGGAAAGCGGTCCTTCTGTTGAGCCTGATGCTTTAATATTATTAACCTCAGGAAGTTTTACTAAATTATCAACTAAATAAATTTTATTATTTTCATCAAATAAAACCGGAAACGGTTCGCCCCAATATCGTTGACGTGAAAATACTCAATCTCTCAATTTAAAATTAGTTTTATTATCAACGACGCCCATCGCATTTAATTTATGATAAATAACTTCTGTTGCTTGTGCTTTTTTAAGGCCGTTTGCGATATCAGAATTAATATGTTTAGAATCATCAACAAACGGTAACTTCTCCGCTTCTAATACTTGTTTAATAGTTAGATTATATTTTCTTGCAAACTCATAATCCCTGGCATCATGAGCAGGAACAGACATTATTGCTCCTTCGCCATAACTCATTAAAACATAATCAGAAACTCAAACCGGAATATTTTCATTTGTTAGGGGATGACTAACATATGCACCGGTGAACAAGCCTGTCTTGTCTTTATTAAGTTGCGTTCTTTCAAGGTCGTTTTTTGTTTTTGTTATATTTATATAATCGATAATTAATTTCTTATATTCATCTGTACAAATTTCTAAAAGCAATGGATGCTCAGGACTAATAATAATCGATGAAACACCATAGATAGTATCTAATCTGGTTGTGAAAGTTGCAATATTTTTCTTTGAATTTTTAAGATTTCATCTAACAATATGACCTTGTGATTTTCCGATTCAATTTTTTTGTAATAATTTTAAACTTTCGGGTCAATCAAGGCTATCCAATCCCTCTAGGAGTTTATCAGCATATTTAGTGATCTTTAGGACTCATTGCTTCATCGGCTTCTTGACGACAGGAAAATTACCGCGCTCCGAAACTTTTTGCCCGTTAATTTCAATAATTTCTTCGTTGGCCAATACTGTGCCCAATCCTTCGCATCAATTAACGTCAATTTCCTCAATTGAAGCAAGTCCATGCTTATATAATTCCTTAAAAATTCATTGAGTTCAAATATAAAACTTGGGATCAGTAGTATTAATTTCTTTATCATAATCATATGAAAATCCCATTAGTTTTAATTGTCTACGAAAGTTATTAATATTTTTTATTGTGAAGGGGGCTGGGTGGTTTCCGGTCTTAATTGCATATTGCTCAGCAGGTAACCCAAAAGCATCTCAGCCAATTGGATGCAATACATCAAATCCGTTTAATCTTTTGTAACGTGAAATTATATCTGTTGCAGTATAGCCTTCAAGATGTCCAACATGTAAACCAGACCCCGAAGGATATGGGAACATATCAAGAATATAGGCCTTTTTATTGCTTTTTTTTGTTGTCTTAAATGATCTATTTTGTTCTCAAAAATCTTGTCATTTTTTTTCTATTAGTTTATGGTTATACATGTTATTAATTTTACATTAATATCTTTTTTTATAAATATAATGTTGTTTAATTTCTTGCAAAAAACATTAGCACTGTTTTTATATAAATTATTGTAAAATTTAATATATTATTTTTAACTGTAATACAACAAAACAATAAAGGAAAAAATATGGCTGAAGAAAGTAAAGATTATAAAGACACATTATTAATGCCTCAAACAGAATTCTCAATGAAAGCAAATCTTGCTGATAAGGAAATTATCTTCCAAAAAAAATGAGAAGATGAACAACTATATCAAAAAATTTTAGCTTCCAACAAAGGGAATAAAACATTTGTTTTGCATGATGGACCTCCATATGGGAATGGGAATATTCATGTTGGTCATGCGTTAAATAAAATCCTTAAGGACATAATTGTACGATTCAAAAATATGCAAGGCTTTTATGCTCCATTTACACCCGGTTGAGATACTCACGGGCTTCCTATTGAACACAAAATGTTAGTAGAGCGAAAAATGACTGCAAAAGATTTTTCAGTTGTGGAACTAAGAAGAGCATGTGAAGAATATGCCCTAAGTCAGGTTGCAAAACAAATGGAACAATTTAAAAAGCTTTCATTGCTAACTGATTTTAAAGAAATTTATGTTACTTTAGATAAAAGATTTGAAGCACAACAATTAAGACTTTTTAAAAAAATGCTATTTGATGGTTTGATATACAAGGACCTAAAACCAATATATTGATCGCCTTCTTCACAATCTGCCCTAGCAGAGGCTGAAGTTGAATACGCAGACCATATTTCACCATCAATATTTGTTGCCTTTAAGATTACAAAAGGCAATAATATTGTTTGTAAGGATGAAAAACTAATTATATGAACAACTACTCCGTGAACATTAATTGCAAATTCAGGTGTAGCTATCAATTCAGAATTTGAATACATCAAAATAAAAGTTAATAATACTACTTACATTTTAGCCGAAGGCCTAGTTGAATCAGTTGCTCAACAATGTAAATGAGAAAAATATGAAATTATTGGAAGCAGTTTCAAAGGTAAAGACTTATTAGAAATAAAATACGAAAGTCCAATTAATAAACTAATTTGTCCAGTCGTTGAGGGACACCATGTTACACTTGAAAATGGGTCAGGATTAGTCCATATGGCGCCTTTATTTGGCGAAGATGATTTTATTATTGGAAATAAAAACAACCTTGAAAAAATTATGCACGTCAATGATGATGGGACATTAAATGAAAAAGCACTTCAATTTAAGAACATTTTCTATGATGATGCTAATCCATTAATTGGTAATTTCTTAGAGGAAAATAATTTATTGCTTGGATTCAAAAAGATAAAACACTCATATCCTCATGATTGAAGAACCCATCTTCCAATTATGTATCGCGCCACTCCTCAGTGATTTGTATCCGTTAAAAAGATTAAAGATAAAATTCTAAATGAAATAAATAATGTTAAAACATATAACGAGTGATCAAAAAACCGTCTTGAATTAATGCTTGAAAATCGCGATACTTGATGTATTTCAAGACAACGAAGTTGAGGTGTTCCTATTATTGTTTTTTATGACAAAAACAAAAATCCAATATTGGAAGAAGAAATATTTGACTATGTCATAAATCTTATAGAAAAACATGGCTCAAACATATGATATGAAAAAACAGCGGACGAATTATTACCTGAAAAATATCAAAAACTTGGATACACTAAGGAAAATGATATTATGGATGTTTGATTTGATTCAGGATCAACTTCACTAGGCGTTAAACCAGCTGCTATTGAGGCACCATTTGACTTATATCTTGAAGGTTCAGACCAATATCGCGGTTGATTTAATAGCTCAATGATAAATTCGGTTGCTTGAAGAAATAAAAGTCCCTTTAAGTCATTTCTATCGCATGGTTTTACCCTCGATGGCAAGGGGCGCAAGATGTCTAAATCATTAGGAAATACAGTTGACCCGCTAGAAATAGTAAAAAAATATGGTTCAGATATTTTAAGATTATGAGCTGCAAACTCTGAATACACGGCCGATATTACAATTGATAATAAGATTTTGGAACAAAATGTCGAAATTTATCGTAAATTAAGAAATACAATCAAATTTATGCTAGGAGCACTATTTGACTTTGATTTTAATTATGTTAGTCTTGAATCTATTCATGCATTAATGTTTGAAAAAATAAATAACTTGGAAGCAAAAATTCTATCTTTTTATGAAAATTATAAATTTGTAAATGTTATTAAAGAAGTAAATAATTTTATCATTGATTTAAGTTCTTACTACATCACAATTACAAAAGATATTTTATATCTAAATAAACAAGATAACTATGAAAGAAGACAAGTTCAAACCGTTTTTGCCAAAACCATTAAAACTTTATTGCAAATACTTGCTCCTATACTTCCAACAACTATGGAGGAAGTTTATCAATATTATAACGAACCTAATAAGCAAGAATCTGTACACTTATTAAAATGAAATCTAAATAAAACTTTTTCAACAAAGCTAAGCGATAAATGACAAGAATTTTTTGATCTAAAGGACGAGGTTTATAGATTAATTGAAGAAAAGATTAAATTGCAAGAAATTAAGAGACAAAACGAGGCATTTGTAACTATTACAACTAAATCAGAATTCATAAAATCATTACCACTAGCTAAATTACTAATGATTGCTAAATTAACCATCGGAAACGAAATGAAGGTTGAAAAACGCGAATCATATAAATGTCTAAGATGTTGAAATCACTTTGAAAAAGATCAATTTAGTTTTAAAAATGAAATTTGCTTTAGATGCGAGGAGGTTATTGATGCAAGAAAATAAAAAGGAAAAATACTTTTCAAAAGAATATTGAAAAACAAATTGAAAATTCATTCTTGTTAACATAGCAATTTTTTTGGGAGCATTATTTATTTTCTTATTAATAGACCAACTTACAAAGGAATATATTTTTAGATGAAAAGATAAAAGCATTTTATCTCCAGATCTAGACTATGAAATCGGCAACAAATTTATAATCTTTAAATCAGTTTTTCACGCTGGCACTACGTTAGGTTTTTTTGAAAGCAATTTGCCAGTCTTGCACACATTTAGTTTTGCCATTATTTTAGGTTCACTATGAGGCGTAACTTTTGTTAGAGAAAAACATTCAATATGCATAACTATTTTTCTTGGCTTAGTAAGTGCTGGATCTATGGGTAATATGATTGATAGATTTATATTCGGTGGCGTAAGAGATATTATGAATTTTCCGTGAGCAAACCAAGGAGTTTTAAATTTTGCTGATATTTGATTAGTCTTAGGAGCAATAAGTGTGGTTTTATCAATTGTAACCATAAATTGAATAAAACATTATAAAAAGAACAAACTAACAAAAGACGAAAATAAGGTTTAACTAAACCTTATTTTTTTCGCTCTTTTTTCATATATTTGTTATATTTCCAGGTTTATAAATTAAAAATTTATAGGGAGGAAAAATGAAAAAATTAAGTGAAAAAGAATGTGATGAAATTGCTGGCGGATTTGCTATATCAGCCTTAATTACTTCTATATTAGGAGCAATTCCAATAATCACCTCAGCAATAAGCTCCACCGTAGGTCTAATAAGATCAGTAAATTCTTCAAAGGGCGAAATTAAAACCAAAGATTTCAATGCAAAATGGGAAGACACTGATAATAACATTGGCTTCAATGTTGGCTTTCATTACTGCTTGTAAATAAAAAACTAGGAAACTTTCCTAGTTTTTTATTATTAATCTTCTTTTTTGAAATAAGTACTTATTTTTTTGATTTTTCTAATATCTTGTTAAATCTTTCTACACGACCACGTGCCTTAACGTCTGTACGATTTCCGGTGTAGAATGCATGACAATTAGAGCAAACATCTAAAGATACTTTTTCAGCGGTTGAACCAAAAATAAAATCTGTGCTACACGATGAACATGTTGCATGAATTTCAGAATATTTTGGATGAATTTCCTTTTTCATAGAATATGCTCCTTATATATTATTTATTGAAGTTAATTAACTAGCAAAAATTATAACATAAAAGCGTTATTTTTACTCATTAATATTTTTTCATTTCATTAATTAGCGTGAAAAATGAGCCACCGATATTTTGAATTTGTTTAATTA
>NZ_JBSQAZ010000011.1:0-32309 GCF_053851615.1 Mycoplasma sp. 1890 | reverse complement strand
AAATTTTGGGGATTTGTTAAAAATCTTTTTAAGGCACCTTAAAGTTTATAACAACGAAATTTATCCTCCAAAAAGAATAAAATAATAAATATTTACTTGTCTTCCTTATTATTTCACATAAATTAACTTATATTAGTATATAATTAACAATGCTTAAAATAGGTATGGGTAAGTACTCAAGTGGTCGAAGAGGCGGTCCTGCTAAGACTGTAGGGGTGTATAAAGCACCCGCGGAGGTTCAAATCCTCTCTTACCCGCCATTTTTTATTTATTTTTTTGGCCTCTAGAAGCAATAAAAACACCAATCAAGTGGTGTTAAATAATTATATTTTAGAACAAAAGCTACATTTTTTCAGGAGTTTCTAAATCCATTAACTTCATCGCATCAAATAAAACTATTTTAATAGCTTTAACTAAAGCCACATAGCTTTCCTCGTTTTGAGATCCAATAACCTTAACATTTGAATAAAATGAATTAAATGCTCTAGCCAATTTTAGTAAATATGGTGGCAATAAATTAACCTTGTATGTTTTAGCCATTGTACTAATTAAGTCTGGATATTCCTTCAATTGAGCTACTAATTTTTGTGAAAATTCATCAGTTAGATTTGTTGCTATAGGGTTCACATAATTAAATTTTTGCAATAATTGAGCACAACGAGCATGAGCATATTTAATAATATACATCGAATTGGATTCATCTGTACTTGTAACTTTTTTAATATCAAAATCAATTTTTGAATTGTATGATCTTTCGATCAAGAAAAATCTAATTGCATCCTTGCCAACTTCATTCATTAATTCTCTTAATGTTAAAGACGTTCCCAGACGTTTAGACATTTTAATTTCTTTGCCGTCTTTCATAACTCTTATTAATTGGAATAAGATAATTTCTAATTGATCTCTACGGTATCCTAGATCTTCAAACGCAAACTTGACACGTTCAACATAACCAGAGTGATCCGCTCCTCAAACATCAATAATAATTCCTTTTTCTGAGTCTTCAAGTTGTCTAAATTTTTGTTCATGATAAGCAATATCTGCACAAAGATAGGTTGAATCACCGTTTCTTTTAATAATAACTCTATCCTTATCATCTTTGCCACCACTTGTGGTTTTTAATCATGTTGCCCCATCTTTTACGTAGGTGGTTTTTAATCTTCTTATGGCAGGTCAAACCAAATCATTTTCATATTGCGCTTTTTCTGAAGTATATATATCAAATCACACACCAAATTTCTTTAGATCTTCTTCAATATTTTTTAGAGCAAATGTTCTACCAAAATCTCTAAATAATAATTCGATTTCAGGTGTATATTCTACACCCTTATATTCTTCGTTATGCATTTCATAAAATGCTTGTGCAAATTCTATAACATCACCACCGCGATAAGCATCTTCTGGTAGTTCATATGAAGGATTAAATATTTGTTGATATCTTGAATAAATTGATACTGCTAATTTATTCATTTGGTTACCATAATCATTTACCAAATATTCCCTAATAACTTGGTGTCCGGCTTTTTCTAAAATGTTGCATAGTGTAGCCCCAATTGCGGCATTTCTAGCATGACCAATATGTAGATAGCCAGTAGGGTTTGCAGATACAAATTCTACATTAATCTTTCCTTTTCCTTCTTTAGAAAGACTTCCAAAATTTTTTCCAAGTTTATTGATTAAATTAACTGTGTCTGCAAAAACTGAATTAGATACTCAAAAATTAATAAATCCAGGCTCTGCTATTTTAATTTCACTAATTTGACTAAATTTATTTAAATCAATATTTTTAACAATCTCTTGGGCAATTTCAATTGCCTTTTTGCCTAATTCTTTTTGCAATGTTAGTGCAATATTGGTAGAATAATCTCCGTAGTTTTTAGCCTCCGTTAATACTACAGGTTTATTTATCTTTAATTTGTTCAATGCTTCTTTAATTGAACATATAATAATTTCTTTTGCCGATTCCATAATTTCCATAATTTATTATTATATAATAAATTGTTTATTTTAAGGATATATCATATATAATGTTTTCATGAAAAAATATTATTTATGTGGTCCAACAGTTTATAACTATCCTCATATCGGGAATATAAGACCATGTGTTACATTTGATATCCTTATAAGAGCCCAAAGATTTCTAGGAGAAGAAATATTTTATCTTAATAATATAACTGATATAGATGACAAAATTATTAAAAAGGCTATAGATGAAAACAAAAGCGAACTAGAAATAGCAAGAAAATATGAAGAATATTATCTTGATTTATTCAAATTGTTTAATCTTGAAATGCCAAATAAAATAGTTAGAGTTACTGATTCATTAAATGATATGTATGAATATATACAAAAAATGATAGATAAAAAAGCAGCATATAAAGTAGGCGGCAACGTTTTTTTTGATGTCTTAAAATTTAAGGAATTCTATGGTTCTGTTAGCAAACAAAAAATTGAAAATTTAATATCAGATGATGATAATAATGAATTAAATAAAAAAAATAAGCAAGACTTTGCTTTATGAAAGGAAACTAATATTGGTATAAAATTTGAAAGCCCTTTTGGCCCGGGACGTCCTGGTTGACATACTGAATGTAGTTGTTTCATATCAAAATATTTCAAAGGCGAAACTATTGATATCCATGGTGGAGGTATTGATCTAATTTTTCCGCACCATGAAAATGAAAATATTCAACATTATTCAATATACAATAAGCCTCTTTCACACAACTGAATTCATTTTGGAACACTAAACTATAAGAATCAAAAAATGTCTAAGTCAATAGGAAATCTTATTTTTCCCCATGATTTTTTAAAAAAATACCATCCGGATACTTATAAGCTAATGATATTAAGTACCAATTATGCTAAGCCGATAAATGTTAGCGATGAATTATTTGATTCATTGCAGAAACTTATAAATAAGTTTATTGTCATTAATAATACTGTCCAATTAAAAAACAATACTTATAAAATTAATAAAAATAAAGTTGATGAAATAATTAAATTGTGTGCAAAATTGAATTTTGCGCAAGCAAATAAGGAAATAATACAACTTTCAAAAATAGAAGAAAACTTTAATACATTCCTAGAAATAATGAAAATTCTTGGTTTTAGTTTTACAAATAAAAAAATCAGTAGCAAAGACCTCGCTCTTTATAATCAATGACAAAAATTATTAGATGAAAAAAAATATATACAGGCCGATAATCTAAGAAAAATATTAAAGGATAAGAAATTAATATAATGAAGAACTTTATATATGGAAAAAATTCAGTCCTTGAAGCTATTGAAAATGATTTTCCTATTAAAAAGATATTTCTATTAAAGGGATTACAAAATAATAAAATTAAAGTCAAAAATATAACCTATCTACCAGCAAGTGAAATGAATAAGATAGTCAATGGTAATCATCAAGGTTACATTGCAGAAATTGAAAGTTTTAATTATCATGATCTTGGTTCAATTTATAAGGATAAGGCTGAGACAATTTTAATTTTAGATCATATACAAGATCCACAAAACTTCGGAGCAATAATTCGTTCAGCTAATGTTTTTGGAATAAGACATATTATCATACCTAAAAACAGAAGTGTTGACATAACTCCGGCTGTTTTGAAAACCTCGTCCGGCGGATTCAAAAATATCAAAATCATCAAGGTTGCTAGCTTGTTTGAGGCTATTGAAAACTTAAAAAATAATGGTTTTTGAATATATGCAACAGCACTAGATAAAAAAGCCAAAACAATATCAAATACAAGTTTTAGCTTTCCTGTTGCCTTAATTATGGGTAATGAAGAAAGCGGAGTATCAAAAACATTACTAAAACATGCAGATGAAGTGATTTATATACAACAAGATTTTGATTCTGTTCAGTCATTAAATGTTTCTGCTGCTACCGCTATTTGTTTGTATGAATTGTACAATCAAAAAAATAGCAAAATAAAATAGTTGGGATTGCGTCCCAACTTTTTTATATATAAATTTAAAATTAATTTAAAGTAACTTTTGTACCAATTTTTTCGGCAATAATGTCTTCTAAATCTTTTAAATCTCCGATGAATGCAGCCTTTCCGCCTTCTTCAACAAACTTAATAGCAGCTTGCACCTTTGGTAACATACTTCCAGGAGCAAATTGTTTTTCTTCGATGTATTTTTCAAGATCAGCTTTTGTTGCGTGTTTTAGATCTTTTTGTTCTGGTTTTCCGTAGTTTACTTTAACGTAGTCAACTGCAGTTAAAACAATGAAGTAATCTGCATTTGTTAAGGCAGCCATTTTTGCTAAAGCAAAATCCTTGTCAATAACTCCATCAACTCCATTGATAAAACCATTTTCATCCTTAACAGTAGGGATACCACCACCACCACCAACGATAACAGTAGCTCCAGCTTCAATAGCGTTCTTCATTTGGTTAATACCAACAAAGTTAATTGGTTTTGGCGAAGCGACAACCTTTCTAAAACCACGTCCAGCATCTTCAACAATAACACTATTAGGATTAGCCATTTCTGCTTCTTCTCTTGTCATAAAGAAAGGACCAATAGGTTTTGTAGGATTTTTGAATGCAGGATCCATTGGATCTACTAAAGTTTGAGTCAATAGATATAGTACTTCTTTTTCTTCTAATCCTTCTTCCTTAAATGCATTGGTAATTGCATTAACCATATGGTATCCAATGTATCCTTGTGACATAGCGCCAGCTTCTGGTAAAGGAACTAATGGTGATTTAGGATTAACTGATGCAGCACTAACAAAACCATTGAAAATCATACCAACTTGTGGCCCATTTCCGTGGCCAACAATAACTTCATGGCCGGCCTTAACTAATTCAGCAATTTTTTTCGCAGGAATTTTAACTAATTCTTTTTGTTCTGCAGGATTATTTCCTAACGCATTCCCACCTAAGGCAATAACGATTCTACTCATAATTAATATCCTATTGTAGCTAGAATAACAGCCTTAATTGTGTGCATACGGTTTCCAGCTTGTTGAATTGATTTATTGTATTTTGATTGGAATACTTCGTCAGTAACTTCCATAGCTCCGGTTGCAACAACTGGGTATTTTTGTCCAAGTTTTTCTTTGATTTCTGATGAGAATAAAGTTTTATCATCATGGAATGCAGGTAAACAGTGCAAGAAAATAACACTTTCTTTTGCTGCTTTCATCATAGCCATATCAACTTGAAATGCACCAAGTTCTTGAATACGTGATTCAAATAGTTCAAATGGTTCACCTAATGATACTCAAACGTCTGTATAAATAGCATCAGCATTCATAGCAGCTTCAATCTTGTTATCTGAAAATGAAACTGATCCACCGTTACGTTCAAAAAGTTTTTGAACAGCTTCATAAACATCTTTATGGTTTGGTCCACTTTTAACAATTTCTCATTGTGATTTAGGACCACATAAAACAATATGAACACCAAAGAATGCAGCACCAATCATTAATGAACGAGCAACATTGTTTTTAATGTCACCTGCGAAAACAATTTTCTTTCCTCTTAGATCACCTACGAATTCCTTAAATGTTAAGTAGTCAGCTAACATTTGTGTTGGGTGTTCAGCATCGGTTAAACCATTTCAAACTGGAACACCTGAATATTTAGCAAGTGCTTCAACATCTGTTTGTTTAAAACCACGGAATTCAATACCATCATACATTTGGCCTAAAACCATAGCTGTATCTTCAACTGATTCTTTTTTACCAAAATTAGATCCTGTAGGCCCAATGTATGTACAGCTTGCCCCTAAATCAGCGGCAGCAACTTCGAATGCACAACGTGTTCTTGTTGAGTCTTTTTGGAACATAATAACAATGTTTTTTCCTGTTAAAGGACGATTGTTAATATGTAGCCCTTGCATTTTAGCTTTCTTTAATTCTCAAGAAAGATCTAAAAGGTAATTGATTTCATCGGTTGTGAAGTTTAGAGCTGTATCTAAACTACGACCTTTTAAATTCATTGGCATATTATAAAATCTCCTATGTTTATTTGGTTATATATTTAATATTTTTAGATAGACTTTTTATAGTTTTTAAGTGTTTTTTGGTTATATAAAACACGCTAAAATTATAGCAATTTTTTTATTTTTTTAAATAGTTATAGCTTTATTTAGCCTAAAGTAAAAAATAAATGAAATTTAAAAAGAACAAAAAAATATAAGCTATTAAGCTTATACTCTATAAATCAGTAAATTGCAATTCAATTCTTAGGTTTTATTCTTGCACTAATTTCTCTTCATCACTCTTCTTATTTTTTGCAAGTTCAACATTAATCTTTTTAAGTTCTTCTAAAATTAGTTCCTCTGTAGTTAATGGTTTTGGCTCTTCAACTTCTTCAACTATTGGTAATTTTTTTGCCTTGTGATACTGAATGATATTCCTAATCAAATATACTAAAAATAAGCTTACAAATATAACCACTGTAACAATAAGGAACTGAATAAGTGCCGCAAGAAATTGACCAATAAGAATATTGCCGATTTTAATGTCCTTTACCTCGTTAACATTAAAAACAGAAGTAATAGCTGCAAGAATAACATCCTTAGCTAGCGAAGATATTACAGCGCCAAACGAGGTACCTAATAATAACCCTATGGCTAGCATTATCATATTTCCCCGCTTAACAACATTTTTAGCATCTTTGAATGCATTTTTTACATATTTCTTTTTTTCTTCAAATTCTTTTTTATTCATTTTGTTTTACTCTCTTTTTATATGAATTCTTATTGGCTATAATTGCTAAATTCCCTATAATTGATATAATTCAAAAAATAGGAAAAAGAGGAAAAATTGTTGATAAAAACAAAATAGTCTTCCCAAATTTATTAGTTTTTCATGGAGCAAATGAAAGAACAATAACATCTAATATTCAAGTTAAGATAGCACCCAATAAGGAAAACCCTAGAATAATAAATCATTTTAAATTTTCTTTGAGTAGATTAATAATATCATTGAGAAAATCATTTATTCCTTTATAGGTCTGGTTAACATCCGAACTCTCAAATTTGTTATTAACAGAACCAAGAAAATTAGACACGGATGTGTAAATAAAGTATCCAGAAATAATAAGACCTATAAAAACAAAAATCTTAAAAATAAATGAACTTATACTTATTTTTGCTTCACTTTTCATTTTTTCTACTCCATTTTTAAAAAATATTAATAATGTATATAATTATATAAAGTATTATTTAATAATTCCTTTTTTTATAAAGTACACAAGATAATTTCATCTGGAGGGTTAAAATATGAAACCAACAAAAATATTTGGTTTAGGCGGAATGCAAGAAATTGGAAAAAGCACACTAATAATTGAATATGACCAACATATTTTTATTATTGATACCGGAATTAAGTTTTGCGATAGTTTTGTTACCGGGATTAACGGTTCAATTCCAGATTTTACTTATTTAGCTGAAAACCAGGATAGAATTGAAGGGCTTTTCATAACACACGGGCATGAAGACCATATCGGTGGTGTTCCATATTTGGTTCAACAAGTAAATGTAAAAAGAATTTATGCCCCAAGAATTGCTATTCAATATCTAAAACTTAAGTTTTCTGATATGAAAATTAAGGTAAATGTCCAGTTTATTGAAATAAACCGAGATCTTGTGGCTGATTTTGGTGATTGTAGTGTTGATTGGTGAACTGCTCAACATTCAATTCCTGACGCATTTGGTGTTAGAATCAAAACTCCAAATGGATCATTAATGATGACTGGTGATTTTAGATTCGATTATCGACCTATTGGCAATTTAACCGATTTCTCAAAACTAAAAAAGATTGGCGAAGAAGGGTTAGATGTCTTATTTTCGGATTCAACTAACGCCATGCGCCCTAACCATTCTCCATCAGAAAGCGATATATTAAAAGACATAAAAAAATATATGTTAGAAGCTGAAAAGAAAATCATCATTACGGCATTTGCATCAAATCTTACAAGAATAAAAGCAATCATTGAGCTCGGTGCTTCATTAGGCAAAAAAGTTATTGCTTTTGGTAGATCAATGATCGATAACATTGATATCGGTAGAAGATTAGGTTATATAAATGCGCCTGATGAAGTCTTTATAGATAAAAAAAGTCTTTCAAAATATAATGACAATGAATTACTAATTTTGACAACCGGTTCCCAAGGTGAAGAAATGGCGGGACTAGCCAAGATGTCATATGATAAACACCCAAATATATCAATCAAACCTAAGGACACAATAATTTTTTCATCTAGTCCAATACCAGGAAATAGATCTAAATGTGAGTTATTAGTTAATAGATTATATAAACTAGGAGCAATTATAAGAGAAAATGGTGTTGATGGCTACTTGCACACCTCAGGGCATGCATACCGTGATGAACATCGAAAGATATTTGAATTAACAAAACCAAAATATTTCATGCCATATCATGGTGAATTTAGAATGAGTGTGGTTCATGGCTATACAGCAATTGAATCAGGAATCAAACCAAATAACATTATTATTGCTAAGTTGGGGGACGTTTATTATTTACAAAACCATATGATTTCTTTATCAAATGAAAAAGTATATTTTGGTCCTGTATTTATAGATGGAAACATTCTATCAAAAACAAATTCACAAATCATGAAAGAAAGAATGGAATTGGGACAAAATGGTTTTGTCCATGTAATAATGGCTATTAATAAAGAAAAAAATATAATTCTTGGAAAGCCAAGAATCGTATCAAGAGGAGCATTTTTTGTTAAAAACTCATTGCAATTAGTAGAAGACGCAAAAAGACTTGTACACGGGGCGGTTTTATACACAATTAAAAACGAAAAAGATTGAACGATACCTAGAATTAAACAATTAATTATCGATAGACTTGACCCTTTCTTTTATAAAAGTAAAAGAAGAAATGTTGTTATTATTCCTACTATTCTTCTTGTTGATCAAGTTGAAATTAATAAACAAAAGATGCAGAAAGAAAATAATACTAAAAAATCAAGTCAAGTTGAAACTGAAAACAAAAATTCAAAACCAAAAAAAATAATAAGAAAAAACTCAGCAAATAAAAAAAATAAACAAATTAAAAAAGAAAAACCTAAAAAAGTTGAAAAACCCCTTGAAGAATAGGGGTTTTTATATCATCGTTTTTAAAAAAGAAATAACCATATTTATTATTTGTATAACATCAATTTCATCAATATTACTCTTAAAATATTCAAAATCAGCTTCAATCCAATACAAACCTCTTAATAAATTTATATCCTTACTTTTTTGTGAGTGGTTTCGGCATAAAAAACCTCCCTTATAAAATTCAAAATCTACAATATGTTCTTTATCTCCACACTCTACACATGAGCTTAAATTTTGCCTATAACCAAACATATCTAAAAAAGCTAATAAGATATAAATAAAACTATGGTTTGGTTTTTTTTCAACATTTTCTAAAAAAACCCTATATCTAGCATATAAAAAATTATTGTTTTGCTTACCTGCTCGCTTTAAAAAGTAATGAACTTTATTAAATATATCTTGCAAGGTTTCTTGCAATGGAAAAAACGAAACTAGTGTTGCTCTTTTTAGTCTAGGCATGTTACCAACAAATTTCGATCTTATTAATTCAAAATTTGACAATCCTAATAATAATAAATTTCTTCTATTTTTGGATTCAACATTTTGTATTCCTTTGGCAAAAAAATAACAAACACCCGATTGTGTCAAAGCTCGGATGATAGCGTCATTATCACCATGATTTATTATTTCTAGAACTATTCCCTCGGTCTCGAATTCTCTATTAACCATATAATATAATTTTACTTTCTATTTTTTAAAAAAATAAAATAAAAAAAGCAACGACCTATCTTCCCTTATGGTATTTTCGGCACGGAAGGTCTTAACTGCTGAGTTCGGAATGGAATCAGGTGGGCCCCTTCGTTATGGTTGCTGTAAATATAATTATATATTAAAAAAATTTTTTTATAATATTTTTTAATATTTTTTTAAAATTATTATTTTTATATCGATAAACTTGTTTTTTAATTAGAAATTGCAAAACATGTTTGCACATTATTTTATAATAAAAATTAATTTTATTGTAAAAATAAAATTCATTATATCTAGATATGCTTTTTACTTATAAGGGTTTATTACCGCAAAAAAGTAACTTAATTTATATTCCCAATCAATATATCAAATCATCTTGCATAATTTTAAAAAGCATAAGGGTTTGGATACAAAATGTTTCTATTTTTTTGCTATTGTTTTAACAAGATAGTCAATAAAGAATATTAAAAAATATATCTATAATATTTTTAATTGTATTTCATAAATAACCAAATATCTTATTTATGAAAATCCGCAAGTTTCTTGTTCTAACTATGTTTCATTATTTTAACAATTAGCTTAATTAATATTATTCTAGTTTTTTAAAGCTTTGCATAATATCCTAACTTTATCTAATTATTCAAAACTATTTCTCTACTTACTAGAAACAAAATAATATTAAAAACCAGCCGTATAGCTAGTTTTATAAAAATTATTTTTTTAAATATTATTGCGCAATTATATATTATCTTTTCGCAATGACTAAGGTTTTATCTTTTTATTTAGTATGCTTGCTATATTTTAATATACATTAAAAATTACATTTTTTTATTCTTTCTATGGCGTTTAACCATATATCAAGTGCCAACGCTTGCTCCTGCCAACGTTGGTATTACCACAAGTGGGGTTGCAATTGCGGCTACATTAACCTTAGATTTACTATCTTTTTTAGAAATATCAGGTTTTTTAGGAATACTAGGGTTTTTCTCTTCTTCTTTTGGTTGATTCATTTTAGAATTATCTTTTTTTGGATCATCCTTCTTGTTGTTTTCTTGCTCAAGAATGGCCTTTTGAATTTGTAATTTTATGCTTCTTAATTCTTTTATGTTTTTAGCTTTTTTAGCTAATTTTTCTAGCTCTTTTTTCTTTACATTTGAGTCATTTAATTTATCTAATTCTTTATTAATTGTTTCAAACTCTTTGCTAAATTCTTTATTAGCTCTTTCAATAATATTACTTAATTTTTTAGGATCATCAAGGCCTTCTTTTAATTCTTTATCAAATTGAGATTTTATATCAGAACCTTCTAACTTATTAACAGCATCCACAGCATCTTTTTTTATCTTGGCATTATCCTGCGACTTTTTTTCTTGGGTTATTTCTTTTAATAAAATCTTTAGCGCCTCAATGTTTTTTGCGCTGTCAATTCTTGCTTGGTAATCCTTTTTATCCAATAATTTATTATATATATCTAATACTTTTTGCTTTTCAACATTATAAATGGATTCTGCTTTCTCGGCGACACTAAGAAGTTTAGCCATATCACCTTTAGCATTAGCAAGTATTTTTTTAAATTCATCATATTGACTAGAACCTTCAAGTTGGTCAACTGCTTTTTGTGCTCTTTTAGTTAAATTAACCAAATCTTGTTCTTGCTTTTCAACCAATAAAATTTTCTGCAATTCATCTAACTTTTCTATATTGTTAGCATTATTAAATTTTTCAACAAAATCTTTTTTATCATCAAGGCTTTCCAAAATCTTGTTAACTTCTGTTTTTTTAGTAGTATATTCAAGATTTGCTTCTTTTATTAATTCTAAAAGTTTATCTATTTCCTCTTGTGATTTTTCTAATCTCATTTGATATTCATCATGCTTTGATGAACCAACTGTTTTATCAACTGCCTCTTTAGCATTTTTTCTTGCGTTTAGCAAATCTTCGTTTGCTCTAATTTTCTTAGCTTCATCTGCAATTTTTTTTAATTCTGTAATATTGTTTGATTTTTCTATTTTTTCAATATTTTCTCTTCTGACTTCTTCATCAAGAATAGAATTTACTATTTTAGTAGCATTTTCTTTTTCATTAATAAATTCATTATTGGCTTCTTCAAAAATAACAGTCAATTGTTCTAATGTTAAATTTGGATTTGATAAACGCGATTCAAAATCGTTATGCATATCTGAACCAATAGTTTTTTTTACAACTGCTTCTGTGTCTTTTCTAAGCTCACTAATTTGCTGTTTAATAATCTTGCCATATACTCTTTGTAAAACTTTAACGTTTCATGCATTATCTATTTGCTCACGAAATCTCATTTTTTCTTTTAGTTTTTGGAATGATTCTTCTGCTTTACTTTTTAATGTATCATACACTTTTTCAGCATCATCTCTAAGTTTAATTAATTCTTCCATTGAGGTATTTTTTGTAACATTTAATGCTCGCTGTTTAATATCTTTTTCATATTCATCTGAGCCTTTCGCTCTAACGGCAGCTGTTAATGCTTCAAGTCTAATCTTGTCATTAATTAATTCCTTATCCACTTCTTTTGAAAGCTTATTAGCTATACTTTCTCCAGCGATGTTTCTTATTTCGGTAATAATTGGAATAATTTTTTTTAAGGTATTGACATACTGTGGAGAAGATGGATTTGTTCCATCTTCTACTTTTAATAAATCTATTATTTTAGTATCAATTTCCATATTTTTTTTATTATTTTTTAACAATTCAAGAGCTTCAAATTCAGCAATAACAACTCTAATAAAATACACATCATCATATTTGGAATCTAATTGGTTAAAAATAGTAAGTTTTCGAGGCTCTTCCTTTGCCTTTGAATCAGTATTAATATTTTGTTTTTTTATTTCTTCGTTAAGAAAAATTTCGTAATTAAACGAAGCTTGTTTAAATAAACGAATAAAATCCTTTCAAGATGACGACAAAAATGCGATATTATATTCTGAAAATTCGTTGTTAAGTTTATTATCTGGAACGAGATTTAATTCATCATTATATTTCTTATATGGTAATTCATCAATTTCAGCAGAATCATTAATTTTGAGCAATTTCTTCAAAACTTTATAGGCATGCAACAAGTTATATTGCGTTTTTAAAGTCATTGTAGAATAAAAAATATTTAAATCGTCCAAATTCTCGATTTCATCAGATGTTGGCTTATGAATTATTGAATTATCAAGAATATCAGTGGTCCTATCTTTTGCTTCTAAAATCTCTTGTTTATTTTGAACATCCTCACTCTGGCGACTAATTACGGCAGGGGTTGTTGGAATTAAAACGCTCGAAAACACATTCAACAATAAATTAAATAACCTCATAAAAACACCTCATTTATTTTATGTTTAAATTTATTTAAAAATAACTAATTCCAAAATTTGAAAAATATTAACTTTTTTATAAAAAAAATTTATTATTTTAAGAATTAAAATTAGTCTCGAATTAAATTAAAATTTACATGTTAACTGATTGATTTGTATTGCAAATATTCAAATCTATCTTATTTTAAGAACTTTTTTATTACATTAAAATGTGGAAATAACATTTTATATAATCAATCATTAACTATATTATATAGTAAATAGAATGAAATTACCAAAGTAATTAGTTATAACTTTTTTATATTTTTTTAAAACATGAAGATTATTATTTCATAAATTTATAAATATCAGTTTTTAGTTACCTACAATGCTTAAAGTAAAAAAGGAAATAAAAAAAAAGCAACGACCTATCTTCCCTTATGGTATTTTCGGCACGGAAGGTCTTAACTGCTGAGTTCGGAATGGAATCAGGTGGGCCCCTTCGTTATGGTTGCTATGGATATAATTATATACTAATTTTTTTTATATTCATTTTTTTTAAAAAAATATCCATTATGTAAATTCTCAATCATTTTATACTATATTGCAATTCTCAAATTTCTTACTCAAAAAGCAAGTAGGAGATAAATTTACATAAAATTTACTACACTACCAATTTTTCCTGATTACTGGTCTAATTTTTAAGTCTTAAAAAATAAATTTGATATCATAGGTTTAATGAACATTTTTAAACTATAAAAGTGTTGCGATTTGATTGAGAATTAACAACTTTTTTAAAAATACAACACTTAAATATTTTATATTTAGGCGTTGTATTTAAATTTGTGATTTATTTATAGATTTTTAACTTAATAGGGTTGAAATTATAATTGGATTTTTTTACTTTTTCAATTAAGTAATTAATTTTATAGTTAATTCCAAATTTTCTATTGATATAGTCTCTTAGTTTGTCTATTATAATTTCATTAGAATCAATTTCTTTGAGAAAGTCGCTTTTAATATTATTCAAAAAATCAACAAAATCAATGTTGCTTTTTTCCTTGGTTTTATAATACATAATATCGCTTAATGCGTTTAATTTAATAATTGAATTGTCTTTTGATATTATGTCATTATAAAACTCGGCACTAAATCTAAATTCTAAAAGTTTATGATTAAAACCTTCATTGACAAGACTTGTTATGTTAAAAAAAGTTGATTTTATTTGCAAAAGAGCAGAATTTTTAAAATCGTTAATTAATTCTTTAGATATTCCATAAGTTTTATTTAAATAGTCAATACTGATATATGAATACTTGCTTTTATCTCATCTTATAATATCTAAATTTTGTTTAACTTTTTCAAAGGATGCGTTTATAGCCTGCGTTTTTTCAGTTCTTTTATTTATGTTTAAAAAGTCTAAAACATCCTTAAAAGTAAAGACCTCAAAATCTTTTATAACATACCTGATAAAAGATGCTAAGCTCTTATAATTGCTTTTATATGCAAAATTATCATTTAAATTAAATCCTAATTTTTTGATCATAAAATCATTAACGGCATAATTTTGAGTTAAAAATGACTTAATAATCTTGATTAATGCTTCTTTAGTATACAAATCTTCTTTAGTTAACATTTTAAGTTTTTCAATATTTTCAACTGATATTTCTTGGTTATTTGAAACTTCCAAGTAGCCGTTTTTATCTAAAATTTTTTGCAGAAATGCATAGCAATTATTTCTTATTGAGTCAAAATTAAAACCCAATTGAGAGCAATACTTTTCTATAAAATTATCATATTTAATCGGTTGTCACATTTTTATATATTTATAAAGTTGTTGGTCCTCGGTTATATTTCCAAATTGCAAGTACGGCATTCTTTGAAGGATGCAATTTAACTCAATTATATTTCTTGACTTTAAATATTTTATTATACTGTGTAAATCATATTCATTTTTAATATCATATTGTTGCATTATTTCGGGATACTTTTGAATAAAATATTTCGTAGATATAATTATGTTATTCATTTGATTAAATTTAATGTGCTCAAAAAACTTATTAAAATCATATTTTGAAAAATTATAGAATCTATATCTTCTGTATAGATTCAGAATAAGATTATCCATTCTTCCTAAATTTGCTTCAAAAGTATGTAAAGTTAAGCCTTCCACCATATAATTATATCTATTATCCGAAAGGTCGAGATTTTTTAAAAATTCAAAATATTGAACTCATAAATATTTAATTGATAATGTTTCGTCTTTGTGCAAACTAATTATATGTTCCAAAACGGCAAGTTTATTAGCTCTTAGTATTTTTCCATCAACCTCAGTTAAATAATCATTGCTTTTTTCTAATATCTGTTTAATAATTATCTTGTAGCTTTCGGGAATGTTTTCGTCATTGAGTGCATAATATAATTCTTTTTTGACTGTTTTTTGATTTTTTATAGCTGATAGATATTGAATTTGTCTTTCAGTAAGGTCAAAGAACTGAATTAAATATTCCTTGCTAATAACGTAATTTTCAATTAAATGCAGATATTCATTTTCTGAAAATACTAAGTCATTTTTTTCAAGACATATCCTTAATGATTTATATTGAAATCTAAAGTCATTTAAATTCTTTAAATATTCCTTGTGTTTAAAGACTTTTTCTACTAATTCATTAGATTCAAAAAAAGATTTTTTTATCAGGCAAACTAGATCGCCTTCAATTTTATATTTGTCAGACATTTTTAAATAATTGTTAATATACTGTTTATAAATTGAAAAATTTTTTATAATCTCTTCGAATTTTTTTATATCGACATAACCACTTTGAATGCTTATATAAGATTGTATATATTCAGAAATTAGCATATTTGGATTAATTTTTATATGCTCTAAATTTGTTAATATAAAATTTATTAAATTATCATCTAACTCAATTTTTGTTTTGAATATTAAATTTCAAAGAATGTAAACTTCTTTACCTTTAGCATAAAGCAAATCATAATGTTCTTTGGTTTGAAGTTCTATTTTATTTAGCAAATTATTCATTTTTTTATTAAAGAATTTAGTATTTAGAGGATCATTAAGAGATCTTATTAATTCCGACAGATTGGTTATTTTACGTAATGAACAATGTTTACTTTCGTAATTTTCTGCGTTTATTAAATCATGTATTTTAAAATCATAATATATTTTAGATTCATATTCAAAAATACCTTCAGGACTTAAAAACATTAAAGGATTTAATCTTATTGCTTTCTTTTTTAATTCAATAATTTCCTGAATTTTATAATATTGCAAATCCAACTCATATATTTCGCTATCAAGAGTTTTTGCGAGATCATAAAGAGTTGTTATACCTTTGTCATTTAATAATTTGTAATTATCAAAATAATTAAGACTTTTTTTTAATTTTTTAAAAATTTTAATAGCGTTAATTTCTTTCATTTTTTTATTTTATATCTTTTTTATTTTATATCTTTAATATTTAAAAAATATCATTAATTGATCGCATTAAATCTATTTCTCTTTGTGAAATAAGACCAGTTTTAACAAAAGATTCTAAAATTTCTGTTTTTTTAGATAACATTTGATTGTAGTAATATCCGGCTTCTTGGTGTTTCACAATTTTTTTAACCACCGATATTTCAAGAGGAAGCTTTTTACTATATGCTATTTTCTCATACATTTGAATGTCATTTTCATTTAATTCAAAAGCTTTATATCTTTTATTGTTTATGTGAAAATAGTATTGTTGATCTGCACCGATCATAAAAGTTGCATCATTTTTTTATGTGACTTTTATTTTTAAATGTTACAATTCCATTAAAAATTTGTCTTTTAATTGGCAAATCAAAATAAGCTTCAAGAGTTGCGCTGTTTGGTTTTCTAAATTCATTTTTTTCAGAATCGGTAATTGATTTTCTTGTTTTTATATCATTAAGCATTGCAATAATTTCGTGTCTATATTTATTAGCGTCTTGGTTTGTTTTAATATTTCTATCTTTTAAGAATATTGGAATTCTATTATGTGCAATTCTCCAAAAACTTTCTATATGTGGTTTTTCATTAGATACTGATGTTGTTATAAATTCAGTACCTAATTTTGTGACTGCATCATACAAAATAGCGCTAGATTCAAGGCTATTTATGAAAATTCATTCTATTATCACTAATCATTACTTTTGGTATTCCATATTTATTAATCATATTTTGAATAATAATTTAATAACCCTTTACTGATTTACGCTTTTTTTATCAAAATAAAATGATAAAACTTTTGAAGCTGAAACATTGATACATGCAACAATTGTTCATAAGGTTTGATCAACAAAAAAATGAATAGATCCATCAAGTTCAACACATTCGCCCATATTTACTAATTTTCTTTTTTTTGAGATTATGGTTGGTTTTGCAATCTTTTCTTTAGGCAAAATATTTGGCTTATAAGGTATATATTTTTTTACAAAAGTTTTTTGTCTTTTTATTGTATTTTTATGAGCAAAAGCACTTAGAAATCCGCTTTGTGTAAGTCTTTTTGTTAATTGGCTATATGATATTTTTACATTAGCTTTCCTTTCATAAAACAAACAGTAAGACATATATGAATTACAAGAACTATTTTTTGTTCCAGCAATAATTTTTTGCTTTCATATTTTTTCATAATTGATAATTAAATCATTGTTGTAAATCTTTTTTCTATAGCCTCATTGGTTGCGATGTGCTAAATTAACTTCTTTTTTTGCATAATTCAGCATTTCTTAATTTTTGTTTTAATCTTTTTATAGTTAGTATTGAACATCTTGCTTTTAAGGATAATTGCTTATTTGTTAAATTAGAATATGTAGTTATAACATCTAATTTTTCGTTTTCTATTTAACTGAAAATAGTTTAATTCTATTTCATACATAATAAGACCATCTATAACATTTTACTATATATGTTAGGTGGCTCATTTTTGTTGCAATTTAATGAAAAATAAAAAAATTTAATTATATTATTTTATTCCTCTAACAAGAAAAAAACCAGCCAAAAAGGCTAGTTTTAATTTTGCAGATAAAATTATAAATTGTAATGTAATTCGACAATTTCTTTCAAGGTTTCAAGAGGTAATGCACCGGTCTCTAATAATAAATTCAAAAATTCCTTAATGTTTTCCTTATTTGATACAAATTCTTCCCTTGAAAGGCCTTTTGACTTACGAACTCTGTCATATAGTTTCAACATTGCTTCTTTACCTGAATTATACGATGTTGCTTGTCCGGGTAGATTTAAATAACGTTTTGATTCTGATGTAATATCACCAATTCCTAATGCTGAGTTAGCATGTAGGAATTTTCTTATGTCATTAATTGAAGCGCCAGCTGGTAAATCATCAGTACCTTTAATATCTCCATGATATGCAGTATCAACAGCACGTCTCATGTTACGCAATTGAGCTTCATTTAAAGCACCAAAATATTGCAACATATTAGCTAATTCAACAGCCTTCAAAGTATGCAATTTATCATCATCGATTTTGTTTTTTGAAACAACTAAATTTCAATACACGCCACCATGTAGTTCCTTCATTCCTTTAATTTCTTCGTTAGTTACATATTGTGGTCTTGTCGCTTTAACAAAACTTGTAATTCCTTTTGCTGATTTGAAGCTAACAGGTAGAGCGTAATAATCTTCATTTTCAAAGTCAGGCGTTCCATATAAACCTGCCTCGATTCCAAATCATTCCATAAATAAAGCTCAACCTTCCTTGTATGAAGTATAGTTAAAAATGTCTCCTATCGTTAGCCCATCAACAGTTTTTAGAAATTTTTGCGCATAGTATATTTGATTGTGATGTCCCATGACGCTTTCGTGATTAGCAAATGAAGTTACTGACCATTTTGGCAAGCCAAAATAAGGGTCCGCATTAAATGTAAATGCACCAAATCCGTCTTTTTCAACCTTAGCTCTTCCGTTATATGCACCGACACCTGAACTTAAACGAGTTGAATATTCATATGTAGTAATTCCATATCTCGGCACTTGTTTAGGGAAATAAGAATATCCTTCATTAATAGTAGTGTCTCTAAATTGATTATAACCTTTAAAAGCTTCTAAAGCTCCGTAATAAAACTGGTCATTTGTAATTGAACCATATTTAGAATTTTGACCTTTTAAGAATTCATAACCTAAAGTCTTTAAATTTTTAATAGCATCTTGTAATTTTGGGTCTTTTTCTAATTCATTCTTCTTTTCTTGCGTGTAATATGAGGAATTTTCGCGACCAAAAAAGAACTGTTCTTGGTTTAATCATTTATAAAACTCGGGCAAATTAATATTCCCATTTGCATCTCTTATTTCAAGTACAGCATCCTGAACCTCTTGTGGGCCAACACCATCAGAATCATACTTAATAGTTGGGGTTCATGGCTCGTTCTCATTTCCGGTAATTAATCTGGCGACTGCTTTTGCAGTTAATTCCATGTTCTTAACAGCCGTCTTAGTTGTTTCATAACCCGAATTAAATACGTCCTGTGCAGAATCGTTTGAAGTTGTAGCAAACTTTAAAATACCATCATATATCTTTTTACCAGTTGTATTTTTCTCATCACCAGGAATACTTGATAAACCAACATTTTTAGCATCAAGATCTTTTTCGGTTAAACCAAGCCCGTAAATTGAAACAACTTTTTTACTTGAATTATCAAAAATTTCAATAGTATTTTCTAATTCGTTAACTACATTTGATTTAAACACCTTAAGCTCTTCTAAATTTTCGCCTAAGCCAGTAGTTGATGCTTTGTAATATTCAGTTGCATAAAATTTATGGAATGCCTTAGTTTTTTCATCAAGAGTTTTATTAGAATCAATTATCTCAATAACAGACTTTGATTCTTGTGTTCCTTTTGCAAACTCTAGCAATTCCTTTGAATAATGTCTTGATAAAATGATATTAACATTGTTTTTAATAACAACTTTTGATAAAACAATATTAGCTTGCATTCCTTCGTTTAAGTTTCTTTGCATCTTTTCGGCTCTATCGCCAGTTATTCTTAAAATAGTTTTATAAAATGAATTAACTGGGTAAGCTGATGTTGGTCCACCTTCATAAAATGCACCTGCTAGTCGCCCTTGTGAAGCATAGACGGTTTGTGCGATTTCCCAATCATATTTCAATCCACTTGCTCAAGCTGTTGTAGTTACATTGAGATTATTAGAGTTAATTTTTGAAAATAAATCAATTCATTTTTGATAGTATTTAACAATCTTGTCAACATCTTCTTTTTCAGGATAGAATATATCAATATTTGCCGCCAAATCATCTAATTCTCTCTGAAACTTATCATATGAAAGAACAATATATCTGGCTGTATGTTTGTAATTATTATCATAATACTTAGCATCACCATGTTGAGCGATTTTAGCTAAATAAGGCAATATTGCATTATCAATGTTTACTTTGTATTCTAACTCAAGATTTCTAATTTCGCTAGCAAGGGTTTTGATTTCTTTAGCAATTTTTGTGGCTTGTTCACTTTTTTTATCATCCAATTCATTATACTTTGTGTTTAAATCTTTTAGTTTGGTATTCTTTTCCTCGATATTATTTTTTGTATCAACATTTGCCTCAACTGCCTTTGCCTCAGCATTTGTTAATTCGCTTTCTAGTTTCTTGTTTTCATTAATTGTTTTTCTAAATAAAGCATTTTGAGCAGCAAAAGGGATTACAGTAAAAATCACAGGAGCTGCAACTAAGGTGCCAACAACCGAAGTTATTATTAATGCTTTTTTTGTTTTTTGAGTCATATATATTATTTAAAATCCTTTTATTATATGTCTAATTTAAAATATAAATCCAATGTTTAGTAGTTCCTGCCAAAAATTGCAGGTACCTTAATTTTAAATGAAAAAGCATAAAAATATTTATCTTTGATACTATACAGAGTTTTAGTTTCACTACAAGAAAGGAAAATTAAAAACATCTAGACTAGCTAGATGTTTTTTAAAAAAAGAATAATTAAATCTCTTATAGTTTGTAATGTAATTCTACAATTTCCTTTAAAGTTTCAAGAGGTAATCCACCTGTTTCTAACATTAGATTTAATAGTTCTTTAATGTTTGCCTTATCTTCGACAGTAACAAAATCTTTTCTTGAAAGTCCCTTTGATTGACGTACTCTGTCATATAGCTTCAACATAGCTTCTTTACCAGCATTATATGATGTTGCTTGTCCGGGTAGGTTTAGATAACGTTTTGATTCTGATGTAATATCACCAATTCCTAATGCTGAGTTAGCATGTAGGAAGTTTCTAACATCTTGAATTGATGCACCGGCAGGTAAATCTTCTTTTCCTTCAATTCTTCCATGGTATGCAGGATCAACAGCACGTCTCATGTTACGTAATTGAGCTTCATTTAAAGCACCAAAATATTGCAACATATTAGCTAATTCAACAGCTCTTAGTGTGTGTTCTTCATCGCTTGAGTTATTTTTGCCTTCTGATGCAACTAAACTTCAATAAACACCACCATGTAATTCCTTCATTCCTTTAATTTCTGCAGCAGTTACAGCTGATTCATCTTGCGATATTGCTGAAGAAACAAAGCTTGTAATTCCATTTGAATGTTTAAAACTTACTGGGAAAGCGTAATAGTCTTCGCTGTCAAAGTCAGGAGTTCCGTATAGTCCTGATTCAATTCCGAATCATTCCATAAATAAAGCTCAACCTTCTGCATATGAAGTGTAATCAAAGATATTTCCAACAGTTAATCCATCAATAGTTTTTAAAAACTTTTTAGCATAATAGATTTGGTTGTGGTGTCCCATAACACTTTCGTGGTTAGCAAAAGAAGTTACTGATCATTTTGGTAAGCTGTAGTATGGATCAACATTAAATGTAAATGCACCAAATCCATCTTTTTCAACTTGTGCATTACCATTATATGCACCAACACCTTCTTCAGCACGTCTTCTATATTCATATGAAGTGATTCCGTATCTTGGAACACTCTTAGGGAAATATGAATATCCATGATCAATTGTAGTATCTCTAAATTCATGGTAACCCTTGAAGGCTTCTAGTGCTCCATAGTAGAATTGTTCATTTGTAATTGAACCATATTTGGTTTTATTTGTCTTTAAGAACTCATATCCTAATCTTTTTAGATTTTGTCTTGCATCCTCTAATTTAGGATCTTTTGCTAAATCTTGTTTTTTAGCTTCTGTGTAATATGAAGCATCTTCACGACCAAAGAAGAATTGTTCTTGGTTTAATCACTTGTAGAAATCAGAAATATTGATTTCGCCATTAGCATCTCTAATTTTTAATTTAACTTCTTCAACTGGATTTGGTCCAAGACCATCAGCATCATACTTAATTGTTGGAGCTCATACACCTTTGTCTTTTCCAGTAATTAATTTAGCAACTGCAGCGGCTGTCAATTTCATATTTTTAGCAGCTGTTGTCGTTGTTTCATAACCTGAATTAAACACATCTTGGGCTGTATCATCTGTAGTAGTAGAGAATTTTAAGATACCACTATAAACCTTATCTCCATTTGTTACACCTGGTTTCCCTACGATAGAATTTAAACCAACATTCTTAGCATTTAGGTCTTTTTCAGTTAAACCAACACCATAAACTGTTTTAACATCATTACCATCAAATACTTCAACGTGATTTTCTTTTTCACCGATTTCATTTGTTTTATATAGTTTTAATTCAGCTAGATTTTCACCCAAACCTGATTTAGAAGCCTTGTAATATTCATTAGCATAGAATTTGTGGAATTCCACTAATTTTGGGCTTGATTTAGCTAATTGTTTATTTTGTGCAATAAGGTCAGTAACTTTTATTTCATTAGCAGATCCATTTAAAAATTCTTTCAATTGATCTTGGTAAAAATTAGATAAAATTGATCTTACATTATTTTTGATAACCACTTTTGATAAAACAACATCAGATTCAATTCCTTCTTTAAGATTCTTTTGAACCTTTGGAGCTCTCTCTTCATCAATTGAACTAATTGTGTCATAAAAAGCATTGATAGGATATGCTGAAGATAGACCTGATTCTAATCAAACACCAAGTAAACGGCTTTCTGATGCATAAACTGTTTTAGCTATTTCTCATTCATATTTTAATCCGCTTACTCATGCTGTTGAGGCAGTGTTTAGGTTTCTTGAATTAATTTTCGAAAATGTATTAATTCAATCTTGATAGAACTTAATAATTTCTTGAGCATTTTCCTTGCTTGGATAATTTATATCTAAATCATCTCTAGAAGCAAGTTTTGCTAAATCTCTTTGAAATTTCTTGTATGACAATACTACATATTCGGCTGTATTTTTTAAGGTACCTTCATAGTATCTCAAATCACCTTCTTCAGCAATTTTTGCTAATATAGGTAAAATTTTAGATTCAATATTTTCTTGATATTGATCGTCAAGTTGAGCACGTTCTGCTTCAGCATTTCTAATTTCTTGTTCTAATTTTGCTTTAGCTGTTTCATCAGCATTTTGGCTTTTTTGTGTTAAGTCTGCAATTTGAGCATCCTTAGCATCGATTTTAGCTTTTAAAGCCTTATTTGCTTCATCTTCAACAGCTGCTTTCTTAGCTTCTACATATTCTTTCTCATATCTTTGATTCTTTTGAGTTTTTCTTTTAAATCATGAAATTTGAGCGCCATATGGAATTATTGTAACTACTGTAGGTACTAAAACAATACCGCCTACAATACCACTAATAATTAGGGCTTTTTTTGTTTTTGGAGTCATATATATACTTATCCTTAATTTAGTTTATTAATTTATCATTTAATAAAATTTTTTACCTTTTGATAAAGTTTAAAAAATAAAGATTTGTGTGTCCACAATAGATACACATTTTTTATTATATTACATTTGCCTTTAGTTTACATAATTAGAGGAAAAAATGGACCAAAAAAAGTCAAATCTCAATCTTTTTAAGATATTTTATAATTTAACACCTCAATCAATCGAAATGATTTAGCATCATTTGTTTTATTATAAAATTTATATAAGTAAAAATATATTTTTTTATTATAGAGGTAATGTATGGAAAATCAAAAAAAAGTAATATTAACAGTAATTGATGGTTTGGGTCTTAGAAATGAAAGACAAGGAAATGCTTTTGCACAGGCTTATCATCCAATATTTGATTATTTGTTTGCAATGTGTCCTAATTCTGTTTTGCAAGCATCCGGAGAATATGTAGGCCTTCCGAAAGGTCAAATTGGGAATTCAGAAGTCGGCCATCTAAACATCGGGGCAGGAAGAATTGTATATACTGGTTTATCATTGATTAATAGAGCAATAGAGACTGGTGATTTTGAAAAAAACGAGGTAATAAATAAATTAATTGATAATTCAATAGCAAACAATACCACTTTGCATTTAATGGGCTTGCTAAGTAATGGCGGTGTACATTCATTAGATAACCATTTATTTGAAATTATAAAACTTGCCAACCACAAGGGACTTAAAAAAGTTTCAATTCATATTTTTGGTGATGGTCGAGATGTTAAGCCACAATCAATTAATGATTCATTGATAATACTTAAAAAATTATCGGAAGATTTCAATTATCCGATTTCAAGCATTTCAGGGCGCTTTTATGCTATGGACCGTGACCAAATATTCGAAAGAAATGAATTAGCACTTGAAGCGATTCTTGGTAAATCGCCGATCAAGTATAAAGATATTAATAAGTATATAAACGAACAATATAATCAAGGAATTTATGACGAGTTTTTCTATCCTGCACAAAACCAAAATGGCTTATTTTTAAAAGAAAATGATAATGTTTTTTTCTTTAATTTTCGACCAGATCGTGCTAGACAACTTAGTCATCTAATTTTAGATAGCAAACTATATGAATATAAACCTAAAAACAAAACAAAACCAAATCTCTTTGCTTCTTTAATGAAATATGAGGGTATTAATTCCTTAGTCGCATTTAAAGAAATGCAAGTAGATAACCCGCTTGGAGAAGTGTTAGCCACCAATAATCTAAAACAATTAAGATTAGCAGAGACTCAAAAATATGCGCATGTGACCTTCTTTATGGATGGTGGAAAAGAAGTTATTTATAAAAATGAAGATAGAATTTTAGTAAATAGTATCAAAGCTGCAAGCTTTGCTGATTATCCTCATATGTCAGCTAAAGAAATAACTGACGAATTGCTTGAAAAAATTAATGATTATGACTTTGTTATCATGAATTATGCTAATCCAGATATGGTGGGTCATACTGGAAATTTACAAGCAACAATAAAAGCAATTGAGTTTCTAGATGAACAATTTGAACGAATTCTTAAATTCGTGATAGCTAATCGTGATAAAGTAACATGATTCATAACTGCCGATCATGGAAATGCCGAAATAACTGAGGATGAAAATAATAAACCTGCAACAAAACATACAACAAGTCCGGTTTTATTTGTTTCAACTGATAAAAATATTGAATTAAAAAATGGGTCGCTTTGTGATGTTGCACCCACAATTCTTGAATATTTAAATATTCAGAAACCAAAGGAAATGACAGGGCAATCATTGCTAAAGAAGTTTTAATTAAATTTATAAAAGTAATATAAGTGTTAATTCTTAATCAAATTGCAATATTTTTTATAGTTAAAAATTCTTATTAAACTTATGATATCAAATTTATTTTTTAAGACCTAAAAATTTAAACCAGTAATCAGGAAAATTAGCAAAGTGTGACACTTTGCTATTATTTTTTTTGTCAATCTATACATTTTGAAAAAAATTAAATAGCAATATATTTTTAAATTAACCTTACGGCCCTTATTTTTTAAATTTATTCATATTTGGATTGGTTAATTGTACTTTTAAACATTGATTTTAGGTGGCTCATTTCTTCCTTTAAACCTGATGTATTTAATTTAAATTTTTCTAAATTTCTAATCAAGTAATTAAACTTGTTCGTAAATGTCGAAACTACTGACTTATGCGTTACGACTATCAAACTCAATTTATAAGCCAAATCGTCTCAAATGTCAAGATTTTTACCTAATTAAAAATCTTTTGTGAGTTAAAGTTAGATAAATCACTGCTTGCTTTGTAACGATTTTCTGGAGTTTTAAAACAATATTCACAACTTGAGTTCATACAAAATAAAACTTTTATTTTCTTTGAAAAATTAACTCTATTGCCGTTAGTATCAACTGGGGCATAATATTCGTTTAGGTACTTAACTGCGCCTGAATGAGTTTTGTTTTTAAAATGATAATCAACATACCAACCAGGATCGCCTTCAGTTATTTTTCTAAAACAGTTTTTATTGCTATTTCTTTTTAATTTTGGAGATATAGAATTAAAGTAATCTATTAATTGGTCTTCAATTTTACTAATTTCTGTTCAATGTTTTATATTCTTTATTTTAAAGCATATGGGATAACTTAATTGAGCAGTTTTAAAAGACCTTTCAACACTACTATTTATTGCATAATAAAATATTCTTCCTGGAATCGTGTTATTTAAAATATTTTTTAACGTTTCTTTTAGCTTCTTTTCTAGTTGCTTTGTGTGAGTGCTCTATTGCATACCCCTTTTTAAAGTGCGTCTGTAAAGAGTTTTTAAAGACATTATTGAACCTTTTATTCTATAATAAATTGCCATAGTAACATTTCTAGTTCTATCAGTAGGTTGATCAAAAACAAAAGAACTAAAATCTCTATTTTTCTCAATTTCTGAATCTACAAGATCATCGCTAAACTTTTGTCTATTTTTATTTCCTTTATTTTTGTTTTAGACATTAAATGTCCCGTCAAAATTTATAGATTTTTAATTTTAGAAACTGTAAAACGGCTAACTTCGTGTTTTATGGCAATTTAGTTTATTTTTATTTTTTTCATTAGTTATATCGATATAAATACCTTTTCTTTTTTTCTCAAAATCTATCAAATTATGGATTTCTATTTTTTTATATTTCCCGTTACCTCATATAGTGATTTTAAACTATAGGATGTTGCAAAATAATTGAGAATTTACATGATCAAAACACGTTTTCGATATGTCAATATCTAAAGAAATTTATTATAATTATAATACCATGAATAATGCAAAGAAAACTTTAAATGCATTTTCTTTCCCTAATCCTCTTTTAATAAGATTGAGAGAGAGAGAGAGAGAGAGAGCAGACTCTTAATAAATAATTTAACATTAAATTAACACCTAACTATTAGGTGTATTTTTGCGTATTTTCATGGAGAAGGCAAATATATGACACAAAACAAAATAAATATAGATAGTATAACAATTAGAGATTTATTTCAAAATGCTTCTAAAGAACATAATTTTTTAATACCTGAATATCAAAGACCATATTCATGAGGAGAAGAACAAACCGAAAAATTATTCAGTGATTTATGAGAATTTTACAAAATTATACTTAAAGAGCCAAATTCAAAAGAACAGTATTTTTTAGGTTCAATTGTTTTCTTTGAAAACGAAGATAGAAAATGAGAAATTATCGACGGACAACAACGTATAACGACCATTTTTCTACTTTTAAGAGCAATTCTTAAAAAATGTGAGAACACTAATAGTGAAAATACTAAAAATTTAGCAAAAGAAATTGAAGAATGTATTTGACATATTTCAAATGATTATAAAAAAATAATTGATAGAAATTCAATGTCCATTCAAAATGTTTCAGTAATGCAAAGTAATTTAGAAGATTTTGAGAATATCATCAAAAGTGGTGAATATAACAAAAAAAGTAAAAGTAATTATTCGAAAAACTATGCAAAATTAATAGAGTTGATTGAAGAAAAAGCAAAAAATGAAATTGAGGGGATATTTAACTTTTTTAATACCATATTAGAAAAAACCCTTATCTTAACTGTATCTTCGCAATCTCAACAATCTGCTATGACGGTTTTTGAAACTCTTAATAATAGAGGGGTTCCTCTTTCTGATGCCGATATTTTTAAAGCTAAGATATATAACCTATTAAAAGATAAAAATGAAAAAGATAAATTCATAGAACAATGAAAAGAATTAGAATCTGATTGTGTTTCAATGAATAAGACATTAAATGATATTTTTTCATACTATATGTTCTATTTAAGGGCAGAAGAAGGAGATATCGACAGTACCACACCAGGAATAAGAAAATACATATTAAAATATCTAGAACAAAATAACATTGATGATATTTTTAACAAAATGATAGAAACTATTAAAAATATTATTTCATTTCTAAAAATGGTGAATAACTTAAATGAAGAAAAAGACTTAAACTCGAAGATTAAACAACAACTAGATATTATTTTTTCTTTCTCTAATGATTTTGGTAAATACCCAGCTTTAATATATTATTTAAAAAATAAAGACAAAATTGATAATGATGATACAAGTGAATATCTTGAGTTATTAATAAAACTAAGAAATAGAATTGTCACAAGATATTTAGTAATTCCTTCAATAAACGATATTAAACACGGCATTTTGTTACTAAATAAAAGCATAATAAAAGGCCATGAGTTTGATTTTTCTAAATTAGAAAAAAAATATTCAGATGATGTGATGGAAAAAATCAAAAGTCCAAATGTAAAAATCATAAGCATGATTATAAAAATGTTTGAATATTCACAAAACGATCAAGAAGAGATGGATATATTGCCAGCCAAATGAGAAATAGAACATATTTTACCTAAATCTCATGCACAATTCGATAAAGAAAATAAAGAATTATATGAACAAATTGGAAACATAATTCCTTTAGACAAAAGGCGTAATATTAGAGCTTCTGATGATTGATTTAAGTCTAAAAAAGAGATATATAAAAGGGCGGCAAAATTTAGATCTGCAATACAAATCTCACAACTTGAAAATGATTATTGAACAATAAATGATATCAAAAAAAGAAATGACGAATTAGTTAAAAGATTTAAAGAAATAACAAAGGATTAATATGAATGATGATATTTATAAAAGAACATTACAAAATATAGAAAAATACATTGAAAAATAAACATAATTAATAGGAGAAATATGAATAATAAAATAAAACTTTATTTTGGTTTATCATTACCCTTTGCCATATTAGCATATATATTGTACTTGGTTTCGACTGGATATTATTATGTGGTAAAAGATGTAGATTTTTCTTTTTTATCAATATTGATACCAAAAGTATATCCAGACGGAGCAGGAATAACAATATTACTATTTGCAATTTTATTTAATATTGGATCATTTATCTTGGCTATTTTATTAACATTAGAATTAAAGAAAATTGATTCGATAAAGATAAGAAACAAATATATTCTCTCAAAAATATTTGTATTCACCACACCTTTTTTATCAATATTACTTCTATTGCTTATAGCTTTCTTTGGTATTTTTGTTTTTGCGATATATTTATCAGCCAAAAATCGCACCAAATTAGCGAAAGAAAAATTAAAACTGTTACAAGAAAAAATTAGATTAATAAAAGATGAATCTTTAAGAAAAAAACTAGAAGCCGATGCAGGAAAATCTTATGGGTCTAATATATTTAATGAAACAAAAATGAAGCAAAAATTAAAAGTTATCGAAAAAATAGTAGATGATGAATTAAGAAGACAAAACAATAATGTTTGATAGTATGGTCAAAAAATTACATTGGTTTAACTGGTGTAATTTTTTCATTAGATAATTAATAAATTACGAATAATTTAAAACCATAAAGTATCATAATTTTAAGTTATATAAATTGCTGCTAATTCTTAATCAAATTGCAACATTCTTATAGTTTAAAAATGTTTATTAAACTTATGATATTAAATTTATTTTTTAAGCTTTATTCATATTTTGATTGGTTGGTAAACAAAATTTTTAAACCCGCTTTTGCAGACAATAAAATAAAATTAAAAATCTACTTAAAGTATTCAGATAGGTCATTATCCACTTGTTTAATTGTGTTTTTAAACATTGATTTTAGGTGACTCGTTTCTTCTTTTGAACCTGATGTATTTAATTTAAATTTTTCTAAATTTCTAATCAAGTAATTAAACTTGTCCGTAAATGTCAAAACTACTGACTTATGCGTTACGACTATCAAACTCAATTTTATAAGCCAAATCGTCTCAAATGTCAAGACTTTTACCTAATTAAAATCCTTTGTGAGTTAAAGTTAGATAAATCATTGCTTGCTTTGTAACGGTTTTCTGGAGTTTTTAAAAAATATTCACAACTTGAGTTCATACAAAATAAAACTTTTATTTTCTTTGAAAAATTAACTCTATTGCCGTTAGTATCAACTGGGGCATAATATTCGTCTGTGCCTGAATGAGTTTTGTTTTTAAAATAATAATCAACATACCAACCAGGATCGCCTTCAGTTATTTTTCTAAAATAATTTTTATCGCTATTTCTTTTTTAATTTCGGAGATATAGAATTAAAGTAATATATTAATTGGTCTTCAATTTTACTAATTTCTGTTCAATGTTTTATATTCTTTATTTTAAGAAGCATATGGGATAATTTAATTGAGCAGTTTTAAAAGGCTTTTCAACACTACTATTTATTGCATAATAAAATATTGTTTCTGGGGGGCGTGTTATTTAAAATATTTTTTAACGTTTCTTTTAGCTTCTTTTCTAGTTACTTTATGTGAGTGCTCTATTGCATAGTTCCTTTTTTTAAAAAGTGCGTCTGTAAAGGGTTTTTAAAGACATTATTGAACCCTTTGTTCTATAATAAATTGCCATAGTAACATTTCTAGTTCTATCAGTAGGTTGATCAAAAATAAAAGAACTAAAATCTCTGATTTTTTTAATTTTAGAATCCACAAGATCATCACTAAACTTTTGTCTATTTTTATTTCCTTTATTTTTGTGTGAGACATTAAATGTTCCGTCAAAATTTATAGATTTTTTAATTTTAAAAACTGTAAAACGGCTAACTTCGTGCTTTATGGCGATTTGGTTTATTTTTAATTTTTTCATTAGTTATATCGATATAAATACCTTTTCTTTTTTTCTCAAAATCTGTTAAATTCTGGATTTCTATTTTTTTATATTTCACATTACCTCCTATAATTATTTTAAACTATAGGATGTTGCAAAATAATTGAGAATTGCAATGTAGCAAAATAATTGAGAATCCACATAATTAATGAAAAAAGCGCTATTTTTTTTTTTTTTTTGGTTATATAATTAAAAAAATACTAAATTGAAAGGAAAAAAATGAAAAAAAGCAATTTACTTTTTTTAGGATTTTTGCCTGTTTTGGCAACACCAGTTATAGCTCTATCATGTGCAAACCCATCTAACCCTGGTCCCAAAAAACCAGAACATATTGATGAACCAGGCCCCGACAAGCCTGGCGATCAAGGCAACCCTGAAAATAAGCCAAAAGAAAAACAACCCGATAAACATGAGACACCAGATCAAGGAAATAATACTACTACTCCAATAGTGAATCCCCAAAAGCTCGGTGAAGGAAAGAAAGAAGATGATAATATATCAAATGATAAAAATGCCATTATAAAAAAATTTGAAGAGTTACGTACCTATTATTATGAAATGAGACAAGAAAAACTTGAAAAGATTAGATCTTTATATTATTATTGAATAACTAGACCTGAAAGAATATATCTACTAACTAGAGAAAAAGTAATTCAAAATAACTTAGAAATTTCCTTCCTTGATATTTTGGGTCATGAAATTGATGAAAAAATTAATAGCAGATTTTCGAAACTTGAAGAAGAAAAAAATATGCATAAAGATGTTGATGAAGAACTTCTTAAAAAAATAAAAGAACTTATAACGGAATTTTCCAAAGAAAAAGGTGATAAGTTAATTGAAGAATTTTCACAAAAAGCAAGAGCCAAAGCAGAAGAAACATGAACTAAGAACCTTGCAAAGCAGGAAGAATTATATAAAAAACTAACTGAGCTCCTAGAAAAAATAACGGATTCACAGACAAAAGAATATTGAAGGGTAAAAATCAAAGAACTTTATACACAATTGGCACTAACAGATGAATTATTGCAACAATTAAAATAAAATCATTGAATCACAAAAAAAGTAAATTAAATAATAAAAAAGCAGCCTTGTTAATTTTAAAAAAGGTTGCTTTTAAAGTATTTAATAATTACTCATAATGGCTAAATTTCGTTAAATCGCAACAAAAACGAGCCGCCTAACATATATAGTAAAATGTTATAGGTGGTCTTATTATGCATGAAATAGAATT